>SKHV01000143.1 GCA_007116765.1 Prolixibacteraceae bacterium
TTCAGACCTCATTTCAAAACCCATCAATCACTTGAAATAGGGCGTTGGTTCAAAGATTTTGGAGTTAAGCACATCACTGTTTCGTCGGTAAAAATGGCCAAGTATTTTGCAACCGACGGGTGGAACGACATTACCATAGCCTTCCCTTTCAATACCCTTGAAACCGAAGAACTCAACCAACTTGCTGAAAAAAACACAATCAATATTGTAAGTGATAATCAAACCACACTCGAATTACTTAAGAATAAACTCACTCAGCAACTTGGCATTTATATAAAAATCACCACTGGCTATAACCGTGTAGGCATTTCGAATATGTCGATTTCAAAAATAGAAAAGCTGATCGATCTGATCGAACAAAACGAACTATTGGATTTCAAAGGCTTCATTTCTCACGCCGGGCATACATACAACGCACTGTCGAAAAACGAGGTGCAAAGCATCCATTTCGATGCGGTGCACAAACTCAATAACTTAAAGTATCACTTCATAAAACGATATCCCGATTTAGAAATATCAATAGGCGACACACCCGGTTGCTCTTTATCAGAAAGCTTTATGGGAGTAGATGAGATCAGGCCAGGGAACTTTGTATTTTACGACCTCAAGCAACACAGTTTAGGAGCATGTAATATTGACGACATTGCCGTGCGCATGCATTGTCCGGTTGTTTCGAAACAACGCTTGCGAAACGAAATTGTAATATATGGAGGTGCCATACATTTCTCTCTTGATACAATCCAGAATACCGATGGCAAACCACTTTTTGGGCGGGTGGTTATTCACTCCAACAACGAAAAAAAGCTACTTAGCAACAATTACTACCTTACCCGCTTATCGCAGGAACACGGAATCATTCGTGTTGCACCTCATATTTTCGACATGGTAAATATTGGCGACATTGTGGAAATCATTCCTGTGCATTCATGCCTTACCGCCCAAGCCATGGGAGGCTACATAAGCACCAAAGGCGAGAAAATTTCGATGATGGAAGCATTCTGAAAATTTAAACCACGAGACAGATGACATTTTACGAGATACTCATAAACAGAAAAAGCTGTAGAAAATTTACAACACAGCCCATTGAAGAGGAAAAGATTGAAACCCTGAAAAAAGCGGCCTTGCTTTCGCCCACCGGAAAACGAAAAAATCATTGGGATTTTATTTTTGTACGCGACAATGATCTGCTTGCCCAACTTTCAGATTGTAAGCCACACGGCTCTAAACTTATAAGGAATGCCCAATTGGCTGTTGTTGTGCTTGGATCACCCGAGATTTCGGATACATGGATTGAAGACTGCTCAATAGCTTCAATAATATTGCAACTACAGGCCGAAGAATTAGGGCTGGGAAGTTGCTGGGTACAGGTCCACAAAAGAGAGCACAACGAAAATACCAGCGCAGAAAAGCATGTAAAAGATTTATTGCAAATACCCGAAAACAAGGAAATATTATCGGTAATTGCATTGGGCTATCCTCACGAAAAAAAAGAAGCCAACAAAGAATCGGAACTGCTCTTTGAGCGAATTCATTTTGAAAAGTACAACAGCACGCTTTAAGTTTTCTATCTTTATCCCACATTTATATTCAGATTTTAACTTATGAGCGCTAACCTCTACGAAATAAAGGAATCGAAAGAATTTTACGAGAATAATTACAACGAAGGCTACATGGATAAGTGGCCTAAAACTAAGCAGAAAAGAGTCCTTGAACTGGTACGCAGCCTTCCCCTACCCAAACACGGAATAATACTAGACTACGGCTGTGGAAATGGTATTTTTACCGATGTACTGAAACAGGCACTTCCAAACTTCGAAGTATACGGATGCGACATAAGCGAAAATGCAATAAAGAATGCCACAAAACGATTTCCCGATTGTCATTTTTTTGTGCTCGAACAGGAAAACCCTAAAAACATTAAGGCCGACTTCATTTTTTCTCACCACGTACTTGAACATGTGTACAACATGAAGCAATCGCTTGCCGAAATGAACGGATACATGAAAGACAATGCTTTTGCCTTACATATATTACCTTGTCGTAACCGGGAAAGTTTCACCCACAAAATTTGCACCCTGCGCACCGACGGGATAAACCAGGAAATGGAAAACAGGTACTACTTTGAATATGTAGGTCATGTACGCCGACTTAGTCCTGAAGAATTGAATAAGCTAATGGCTGCACACAATTTTGTGGCCGAACAACAACTTTATGGAAATCATTTCTGGGGGCTTATGAAATGGGTTTCGCAATACTCGCCCCGCTACATTTTACTTTTTACTAACACGAAAAAGTGCATAAACTTCAAAGCAAAAGTGAACATGCTGCTTCTTCGCGTGCTACTTTTCTTCCTCATGTTTTTGCAACTTCCGGTACTGGTTCGTAATTATATTGAAATGTTTACCAAAAACAAGTCAATACAGAAACTTACGCTTATACTCAACTTCATACCTTTTCTGCTTTCTTATCCATTTTATTGGCTTATCAATTATCTCGATCGCTACGAATGGAGAGTGAAAAGAAACCAAAAAAGCGGCAGCGAGATGTACATATTCTACAAACGAACAAAAAAATAAGCCTTACTACCACTACCACAATAAATCAAGATTACAACAGTTTGCTTACTGTTCCACTTCAACTACTTCGAAATCCATTTGGTCGTAATACTCACGCCCAAACTTGTCAGTTACCTTTACAAAAAAAGTATTTGTTCCTAAAGGCAAGCCGGAGGAA
>SKHV01000217.1 GCA_007116765.1 Prolixibacteraceae bacterium
GACCGCCAATTAGCAATTGCCCGCGACTTGGCTACATACAAAATAGTAATAGAGCATTTGCCCGAATTGAGAAGGAGCCACGATATTGACTCAAGGATATTTTATCAACGTTTGTTCGACAATTTGCACCGCTCGGTGGGTAACGATTTTACACGCTTTTATCAACCAGATTTGGCCGAAGAACTTCAAGTAAAACCGCACGACATAATTAGTGTTCAGTTTCACGAATTCACGGTAAGTACAATGATTGAACGTGAAAACAGCCGTGCATATCAGCGCGATAGTGCCGTAGTGGGTACATTCACCGATTCAGAAGGGGTAACACACGAAGTAAAAAATACAGTTAAAGCTAACGTAACAGTTTATTCACGCGAATTATTAACTCGAGGCGTACTCGACATTACTATAACCGATTATCAAACAGGAGAATTAATTCAAAACAGAAAGTTTCCCGGAGAATTCTTATGGAAAAACGAATGGGCTACATTCAATGGCGATGAGCGCGCATTACCCAACGAAATTCTTTCAATGACACGAGCGCGCCAACAAAACCCGCCTCCTCCACAGGAAATGTTCCTTTTGTGGAGCGAACCTGTTTTTCAAGACGCATTTTCATTTCTGCGCTCATTTTACAACCGCCGGAAATAGTATCAATCTAAAAGGTATTCCACATCAACTACCACGCGGTAATCATTAAGAGAAATAAGCGTATCGTTTTCGTAGCGTAGAGGTGTAACTTCTATAATTTCAATTTTGTGGTTTGAAATTGTATCTGTTGATTGCCCTCTCATTTTGCTGTACTCCAGACTATAGTCTCTGATTCCATCCTGTTCTATTACACTTATGAAAATATGTACTTCACCGGGCGAGCAACACACCACACCAATTGGACAGCGAGTATCTTCGATATCGGTAATTTCAAGAACCAAATACTGACTTACACGATGAATTTTACTTGCTGTTAATACAATATTACCCTCAGGTATATCGTAAATGTGTTGCGAAGCTTCTTTTTTACACGATGAAATGAATACAATAATAAGAACAACTCCCCAAAGTCGTAACTTCCCCCTCATAACCTCTTATTTTAATTTCCCTATCCTCAAAAATACAAAAAAAAGAATACAAAAAGCTGTTTAGTAAGCATTAACCTTCATTATTGCATCTTTCCAAATATTCCATCAAGAATTGACAGTCTTTGTGTAGTCCAATTTTCAATATATTCAATCTCAGTCTGAATATCATCTAATGCTCCAGGCCACCTGTGTTTTTCCCTACCAACTGCTCCTGAACCGCTTATTTGCTTTTCATAATTATGAAAATGCGACAATAAGTTTTCATGGCTCAACACATCCTTTCGCAATTCAAACCATCGCTTACTCAAACGCTCGTTAAAGTGTTCAGGGTCTAAATCCATTAACCGGTCGAACAACTTGAATGAAATCAAACTTTGCGACAGAGAGGGTTCTGCCAACCAGTTTCTCCCCCAGGTGGCATCTAAATCCCAGGGGCAAATATAAAAAGGCTCATATTCTGATCTTTTAGCCATAAATAGGTTTTTTCCTGAATTATCATGGCCCTGAATTACGTTCATAAAAATAAAGTAGTCTATGGCCTGATCGAGGGTAAGTTGGCTATCAATATTATTGTTGAATTCAGTTGAAGAGGAATTGCTTACAAAATTCACAAAATCGTACAATGGTTTCCAAATTATTTCATTGTCGGGTTTTGGAAATTTCAGCTCCCATCCACTCCACTCGGGCAAGTTTTTAGAAGTATCGGGTATTACGCCTTCATATAAAGTTGCCGCCGACCACTCACGCGATTTGTATAAAAAGCCCGTTTCCGGTAGTTGAAGGCTTACATCATCTAAGCGCTCGTTTAGGCAAAATAATCCATGATACCTGTTGTTCAAAAATACTTCAACAAAATGACCTAGGCTGGATGAATGTAGCACGTCAAAACCATTCGCAGCTGAGCTCTGCTGTATCTTGTTCCATACATCAAACGATACTCGATTTCGCATATTCGAGCGATCGACATAAGTTGCATCCAGTATCCAGTTATCATTTGCCGGCATGTCAAGCCACGAAACGTGTTTCGTTTCTCGGGTATCGGCACCTTGAATCAATTCCACCTTCAGTGATTTTTTTGGATAGGCCAACGAAGTAACTCCTCGGGTTCTGATTCGGGCATATTCATTATGTGTTTTACCGGCAGCAGTGAGCTCCGATAAGCTTTAACCGCAAAATATCAATTGGTGATTAGGGATGAAGCCATAACGATGCTCAATTTGAACGACTGGATGGTGGGTAAATTTCAAGGTGTATTTCGAATTGCGATTGTTTGAGTCAAAAATCTCAAGCATCAATGAGTCTGAAGAGTCAAAATTTTCGATATCAATTTCAGCATTATTGAGCATACTTTTCCCATTAAGTAAAACTTCTTTATTGTTTCCGTAATTCAAAACACCACAAAATATTTCGCCAGGTGACAGCGGATATAAGGCGAATTTTTCAAATGTATCCACAAAAATTCTTTTTTCGCCTACGTAAATAATTGAATCATTATGAATATCTATGTTGTATGAAAACTCGCGATAACATGAGCTAAGATGTAACAATAAATACATCAGCACAGCTCCGCGAACCAACAAGCAAAGCTTATATGTTTTACAAGCTAAAAACATAACCCAAACCGAAAGTATGATAAGTGTAAGGCATATAGTTCACCAATTCTTTGTCGTTCCTGTAATAAAACTTTGCCTTCCCATGACCTTTTATTACATATTCGATACCTGCAATTGATTTAAGTTTTGAAGGGTTGAAACCATGTATTTTATTGGTATTAAGCAAGTACAACTCTGTTGAAGCATAAGGCGCCCAAGGGCTTTTACGCACATTGTATTTCACTCGCAAGCGATTCTTTAACACATTACGGTTGGTTTCGTACACACCACTCCACGAGGCATCATCATCGATATTCTGATATTGCAACCTGTAAGAAAGCCTGAAACGATCAACACGATGCTTGGCGACTCCAGATACAGCAATTCGGTGCGTATTTTTATAATTCTCGCTATAGTTTTTCCTGTTTTTTGTATAGCGGTATTTTGTTTCAAACTCAAGAAATTTAACCGGAGCATAAATAACTCCTGCGCCAATGTATGTCCTACCCATCCGGGTAATATTTTGCTCAAGTGCAAGTTCAGTTTCAGCAAAAACCGAGAATTTTTTGTTTATATCTTTTCCCGCCTCAATAAATGTGCGAAACCTAAAATCGTTTATTACCTTAACCGGCTGTGCAACAGCTATATTTGATAGTGCCAAAATAAAGCAAAGTAAGAATATAATTTGAACTTTCATAAAATATTGCGGTATGCCTTTTTTCAATTAGTACAAGCAATTAGTTTATTGTTCTTCGAATTGCTTTGGAATAAATTCACCGGGCTTTATATCCCACATTTCTTTCATCTCCCAATTTGATTTTACCTCGAATATTTTGGGAAAATAATACACCGGTTCGGGTTGAATATACTTTTTAAAATTTCCGGTATCCCATTTTCCATTCTGGTTATAATCTACAAAAGTTTTTACCCTGTATTTTCCGGGTGAAAGAAAATCGAACTTTGCTAAGTTCTCTCCTGGTTTTAAAAAAATTTCTTTTACGAGTTCTTCTTCCTGATTATTTTTGAGAAGTTGTACGATTTGAGTGGTATCAATACCCGAAATATCTAAGGCTATTACCCCATAATATTCTGAATCCTGTGTTTGAAACGAACGTTTGAATTCGTTATTGAAATAACCATTATACGACTGCATTGAGGCAGAATCTACAGTTATCCTATAAGCGGTTTTCTGCTTCATATCGAAATCGACAATAATTCTTCGCTTCGAATCATCGGCAAAACCAACTGAAAAACTTATTGCTTCGTAGGTAGAATCAGTTACGGCAATTTCGAGATTTACGGCATCAGTGTCGAATAATTCTAATGGCGCGGGAGCAACAATTTCGAGACTTTTAAATAAATCGAATTGACCCGATGCCAGATTGCTTTGCAAATCGAAGAGCTTAGGCTTATCAACTTCGCTTTCTTCTTCACGAACCCTGCTTCGACCTGTGGCAGCACGAGGGGCATATGCCATGAGCAAAGTGTCGGTTTTTGTAAAATAATTATCTAAACTGTCGGTTTTCGTGTAATTTAAACTGAAGAATAAAGTATCCGTCTTCGCCAAAAGCGTATCGGTAATCCACACTGAAAGACTGTCGCGCTTTTTATTATACTCTTTGTAACCCCACGTCTCGATGTTGTGATCAATTATACTTATATTGCATGAGTCGGTCAAAGGCTCACGAAATGTAAAAATCATAAAATCAGCCCTTTCTCTTCGGCTGTAGGTAAGCGCCTGACTGTAATATTTATGTTCGAAAACAAGCAAACTAAGTGGCTCTGGGTAAAATTGTGTGTGTCCGGTCGATATCAGAGTGTCAGTATCAGTAATTAGTGTATCGGGTTGTGCAATAAAAGTAGCGTTGGGTTTAATAAGCGAGTCGGTAAAAGCAATTTTCTCATTATCCTTTGAAAAGAAAAGTTTGCGGTCAGAATCGACTAAACCGAAAAGCCTGAAGTTTTCTTCCGGAAGATTATCGAACATAAAAAACCCTTCGCTATCGGCACGTGCAATAAAATCGGGCCGTAAAGAGGTAAATGCGGTATCTTGGTCGAATGTGTATAAAGTTGCAATGGCATTTTTTACAGGCTCAAGGGTAAATGCATCAAGCAAATAACCACTTATACGCAAGGTATCAATTTCGTCGTAGGTCGAAAACAACATTCTCAAGCCTTCAAGTTCATTCCCTTCGTTAAAATCTTTAATTTCATTCTGAAAATCTACAGAGTAAGTTCGTCCGGGAATTAAATCTTCGTCAAATCGTACAATCAGATTCCGTCCTCTTATGCGCACTGTAGGCCTCTCGGCAATTGGCGGCGAAACTACTAAATTGGCCGCCAGGTTCTCGGCAACAATGTATTCATTGAAACCCAATATAATTTCATTCCCTTCGAAATTGGTTTGTAAGTGCTGGGGACTGCTACTGATAATAATTGGAGGAATTGTGTCGCGATCGCCACCTGTTGGACCAACGCCCGGGTTTGCACAAGAGTTTGCCGATAAAATATACACCGCAATTGTTGTTGCTACCAGCAATTGTCCGACTAAGTATTTGGTTATTCTTTTAATCTGCATTGTTTCAATTCTAAATTCTCCTACTACCAAAAACCTTCAAAACTAGGCACTGAATCATCGGACTCAAGATCGGTGTCATTACAATCAAGGTCGATGTTGAAGTTTTGAGGTCGTTCAAACTCAAATTCTTCGGTATAGTTGAGTGTTGAGTCGGCAAAAACCTGTTTAAAGAAGCGGCCGAAAACGGGCAGTGCAGTATTCGTTCCCTGTCCGCGTGTTAGATCTGAAAACCTGATTGATCGATAGTTGGCACCTGTCCATACCCCCGCAACTAACTCGGGAGTAAAACCAACAAACCATCCGTCGCTCTGATTTTGAGTAGTTCCGGTCTTCCCGGCAAATGGAGTCGAGAACCAACCATAGTCTTTAAAAACCTCCGCACGAATCATGAGTCTTCGCCCCGTTCCCTCGCTTATAACATTTTGCAGCAGGTTCGTCATTAAGTAGGCAGTTTCTTCATCAATGGCATCGTGTCTGCGCGGCGAAAAGTTTGATATGGTATTGCCGTTCATATCTTCTATATGAGTTACAATAATTGGGCTTGTATACACACCTTTATTCGCAAAAACACCGTAGGCAGCAACCATTTCGTATAAGGTAATTTCAGCCGGCCCTAAGAACATCGACGGGTAGGCAGGCACATTGCTGTATATACCCATACGGCGCATTACTTCGAGCATCGATTTTTCGTTATGGCGCTTCATAATCCATGCCGAAACCTGGTTAACCGAGTTGGCTAATCCCCATCGTAAAGTTACCATCTGTCCATCGTGTTCTGATTGTCCCGCATTTTTTGCAGTCCAGCTTGTTCCGTCAGGTAATATGAACGACTGTTCTACATTGGGCACCTTCAAACAAGGCGATAAGCCATTCTGCATGGCGAGGGTATATAAAAAGGGTTTAACGGTTGAACCCACCTGCCTTTTAAAAATTGATGAACGCACCATATCTATTTCGGTAAAACCGTAGGCCGAACCGCCAACCCAGGCTCGTATTTCTCCTGTTTCGGGCTCCATGGCCATAAATGATGAACTGAGATTACGCAAGTAATACTTTATTGAATCGAGTGGCGACATAATCGTGTCTTTGTAGCCGTCCCAAGTATAAATCAAAATGTTATCTGGAGTATTGAATACTTCTCGAATTTTTTCATCACTCACACCCTTTTCCCGAAGCGCTCTATACCTGTGGCTTCGTCGCATTTCATTGTATAAATTCTGCTGGACATCGCTATCCGAAATGTCGTCAGAGAATGGCGAATTACGATTATCGCGTACATGTGCATCAAGTTGTGGCTGAAGGATTTTCAGGTGATTTTCAACTGCTTGTTCGGCATAAGCTTGCATTCGATAATCGAGAGTAGTATATATTTTCAAGCCGTCTTCATTGATATTATAGGGAGTACCGTCGGGCTTAAAGTTTTTATTGCACCAACCAAATAGTGGATCGCTAGCCCACGAAGTTGAGTCTTCATAGAATCGCTGACGGGCATTATTCAAGTTTTTATAATTCTCCCATACGGGTTTTCTGGCGTTTAAAGTACGCTCTAAATATTTTCTAAAATAAGGAGCCATTCCATCTTTATGTTCAAGACGCTGAAAATCAATATCTAGAGGCTTTATACGTGTCGAGTCAAATTGTTCCTGATTAATGTATCGGTTTCTAAGCATTTGACCTAACACCACATTTCTCCTTTGTATGGCACGCTCTTCAAAACGCACCGGGCTATACAACCATGGGTTTTTCAGCATCCCCACCAGCATAGCTGCCTGATGCATTTCAAGACTATCGGGTGAAGAGTTAAAGTAAGTTTGTGCGGCCTGTTCTATACCGAATGCACCTTGTATAAATTCAAATTTATTTAGATACATGGTTATTATTTCTTCTTTGGTATAACTACGCTCAAGTTTTACTGCAATCACCCATTCTCTGAATTTTCGCAAAACCAGCTTAAACCCCGTATTATCTTCACGCGGAAATAGTAATTTTGCAAGTTGTTGCGTAATCGTGCTTCCTCCTCCGGTACTTAAATCTCCGGTTACAACTCCTTTTACTACCCTAAAAAGGCCTCTTAAATCAATACCCGAGTGACGGTAAAAACGCTCGTCTTCGGTGGCGATTAAAGCCTGCACAACGTATTTATTCATGTCGTTGTAGTCAATCAGGGTACGATTCTCGCTTTCGAAATACTTCCCCAACAACTGACCGTCGCGTGTAATAATTTCCGACGCTACGACACTCTTAGGATTTTCCAAATCATCGAAAGTAGGCATAAAACCAAATTTACCCGATGCTATAAGCCAGAAAAATATTACAAGTGCCAACACCATAAAAACTGCGGCAGACCAAACTACTTTGAGGTATGTGCTGAAATTCTTTCTATCAGTGTCCATCTATAAAAATTTTTTACAAATATATATAAATAAAATCGCCTCGGCGTTCAATATCTATAGTTCAAAAAATAAACTCAAAAATAATAATGAGTATTGCCATTTACTCTAAAACCATAAATACTAACAACTTTCACTTAATTTATTATATTGTATTAACCTGCAAAAAATGAAAAAAAAGCAAGTTATTTGTTAAAATTTTGACGATCCCTTTTGATTTTCTTTAATTTGCAAAAATTTTGAGGCACATATTCACGTTTAATTGGTGTCCCTTAAAGTACAAAATGATTATTGACGCTCATAAAACACACTGAAAGAGAAAGCATTAACACAACAATAGTATATGACAGAAAACTTAGTTATTGTGGAATCGCCTGCAAAGGCAAAGACAATTGAAAAATTTTTAGGTAAAGATTTCCTGGTAAAATCGAGCTTTGGACACATTCGCGATCTTGAGAAAAAAGAATTTGGTGTCGACATTGAAAACAATTTCAAACCCAACTATATTATTTCATACGATAAAAAATCGGTAGTCAAAGAACTGAAGGGTTTAGCCAAAGAAGCAAAAACAGTATGGCTCGCCTCCGATGAAGACCGCGAGGGAGAAGCAATAGCCTGGCACTTACAGGAAGCTCTGAATATTGACGACAATAAAACGAGAAGAATTGTATTTCACGAGATTACTAAAAATGCAATTCTCGAGGCAATCCAATCGCCACGCTCAATTGACAAGAATTTGGTAAACGCACAACAAGCACGACGCATTCTCGACCGCCTGGTAGGTTTTGAAGTATCGCCGGTGCTATGGAAAAAAGTAAAACCTCAGCTCTCAGCCGGTCGTGTACAGTCAGTTGCCGTACGATTGATCGTTGAACGCGAGCGTGAAATCACCGCCTTTGTGCCCACATCAGCCTTTCGAGTACAGGCAGTTTTTATCGTTGCCGACGACAAAGGAAAGCTCACAAAACTTAAAGCCGAACTGAATAAACGCTTCAAAACAAAAGAAGAAGCTCAAGCTTTTCTTGAAAAATGCATCAATTCAGAATTCGAAGTTAGCGATGTAATTAAAAAGCCGGCAAAACGCACTCCTGCCGCGCCTTTTACCACCTCAACCCTACAACAAGAAGCCAGCCGCAAACTTGGGTTCTCGGTTTCACAAACCATGAGTGTTGCTCAGCGCTTGTACGAATCAGGATATATTACCTATATGCGTACCGACTCGGTCAACCTCTCATCGTTGGCTATCAATACCGCAAAGTCGAAGATTATCCAACTTTTTGGCGATGATTATTCACAAACACGAAAGTACAAAACGTCATCGAAAGGAGCTCAGGAGGCCCACGAAGCAATTCGTCCCACTTATATGGAAAACGAGAGCGTTTCGGGTTCAAAACAGGAACAGCGTTTATACGAATTAATATGGAAACGCTCACTAGCATCACAAATGAGCGATGCCAAGCTTGAGAAAACTACTATAAACATTAAAGTATCTAATGCATCTGAGTTTTTTGTAGCCACTGGCGAGGTAATAAAGTTCGACGGATTTCTGAAAGTGTACATGGAATCAACCGACGACGAAGAAGAAAATCATGGCGAAGCCGGTTTACTTCCTCCAATGAAAAAAAACGACATTCTGAAACACGAAACCATCGAAGCAGTTGAACGCTTTTCGCTACGTCCACCTCGCTATACTGAAGCAAGTTTGGTGAAAAAACTCGAAGAGCAGGGTATTGGCCGACCATCAACCTACGCCCCTATTATTACTACCGTGCAAAACCGCGGATATGTTGTGAAAGAAGACCGACCGGGTGAAGAACGAGCTTTTACAACGCTCTCAATAGCAAACGGAACAGTGAAAGAAGAAGTAAAAAAAGAGAATTACGGCACCGAAAAATCAAAACTCTTCCCCACCGATATTGGTAGTGTGGTGACCGATTTTCTAATGAAAAACTTCGACATGATTATGGACTACAACTTCACCGCAAAAGTAGAAGAACAATTCGACACCATAGCCGAAGGGAAACAAGAATGGAATAAGATACTTGCCGATTTTTACAAGCCCTTTCACAAGCAGGTAGAAACAACTCTGGAAGTTTCTGAGAAAGCAAATGGAGAAAGGTTGCTTGGCACAGATGAAAAAACAGGCAAGCCTGTTTCAGTAAAGATAGGGCGCTACGGTCCACTTGCACAACTTGGAGAAACTGGAGATGCCGAAACCGACGAAAAGCCAAAATTTGCCAGCCTGCAACCTGGAATGAGCATCGAAACAATAAGCCTTGAACAAGCTCTCGACTTATTCAAATTACCCCGCGACTTGGGCGACTACGAAGAGAAAAAAGTGACCGTAGCAGTTGGTCGTTTTGGACCATACGTAAGGCACGACAATAAGTTTGTTTCGCTCGATAAATCCGACGATCCGCTTACCGTAACTTTCGAACGTGCAATTGAACTGATAGAGGCTAAAAGAGAAAAAGATCGCAAGGCAGTGATTAAAACTTTTGACGACGAACCCGAATTGCGAGTACTTAACGGACGCTGGGGTCCCTATATCGCATTCAAAAAGAAAAACTACAAGCTTCCAAAAGGAACGAATGCCGAAGAACTCGACTTCGACAATTGTATGAAAATTATTAAAGAAGCTCCTGAACCGAGGAAAACAAAAAGAAAGAAAAAATAAATTTTTCAAAAAAAACAATAAAGGCAAGC
>SKHV01000119.1 GCA_007116765.1 Prolixibacteraceae bacterium
ACATAGGACGCCTTTGGAAGATTTTTCGCTCGAAGACTGGAATAAAGTGATAAATATAAACTTGTCGGGTGCCTTTATTGTGAGTAAAGCTGTTGTGAAAAGCATGATTGAGCGCAAAAGTGGTAAGATTATAAATATTTGTTCTCTCCAGAGTGAGCTTGCACGGCCTACAATTGCTCCTTATGCAACTGCTAAAGGTGGCCTAAAAATGCTAACTAAAGGTATGGCTACTGAATGGGCCAAGCATAACATTCAAGTTAACGGTATTGGCCCTGGATATTTCAAAACCGAAATGACAAAAGCTCTCTGGGAAAACCCTGAGTTTGATTCATGGTTATGCAATCGTACCCCTGCCAATAGATGGGGAAATCCGAAAGAGCTTATAGGTGCACTTATTTTTTTATCTTCTGAAGCGAGCAGTTTTATCAATGGACAGATACTATACGTTGATGGAGGAATAACAGCTTGTATTTAAGATTAGAAATATAGTAAATATGAAAGAACCTAAAGATTGGAAATATAAGAGTTTGAATACAAATGGTTTTCATACTGTTATTGGTCCTGAAAATTCTATCTGTAAGCAAACTTATGTATTTAGGTTAAACATTGATAATAATCAATCCTATGTTTTAGACAACCCAAGTCTTGAGCTGAACGGTGTTGTTATTGAAGGTGAAATAGAAGTCAATTCTGGAAACGAAAAATATATTCTCAAAAAACGCGATTCATTCTATTTACCTGCCGGGGAAAAGCTTTTGATTAGTACCAAATCAAAGGTTGTTGTTTTTATAGGAGGTGCAAAATACGAAGGCAATGGAGACTTTTTCACAAGGAAATTTGATTTGAATATATCAGATATCAACACTGTGCAAATACATGGGGAAAAACCGTATCGACGCGACGTTTTTATGACTGTAGGTCAGTACGATAAAGCTTCAAGGTTGATATGTGGTATAACTTCCGGCGATGAGGGAATGTGGACAAGCTGGCCACCCCATCAGCATACAAAAGACATGGAAGAGGTATACTGCTATTTTGATATCCCGGAACCGAAGTTTGCCTTGCACCTGAGTTCAAGGATAAACGGGAAAGTAGAATTTGTACACCCGGTTTCAAGTGGTGATTTTGTTGTTGTACCAGAAGGCTACCATCCAACAGTAGCAATGCCGGGCGTAAAAAGCTGTTACTTTTGGGTAATGGCAGCTCACAATTGCCAGAACAGAAGATACGATTTGTCTATTAATGACCCGATTTTCGACTAACAGGTATATTTCTAATTGAGAATATTATGTAAGCTCTTAATATCATTGAGAAAATAAATTTTTATATGCATAAGAGAGAATAAAATTATAATATATTGTAAAAGTAATTGTATGAATAACACACGAAGGGATTTTATCAAGAAAACTGCAATGGGTGTAACAGGTTTAACTCTTGCAGGTATGGGCATGAGCAAGAGTAGTTATGCTCGTATTAATGGAGCCAATGAAAGAATAAATGTCGCCATTGTTGGACTGGGACGACGATTAGGTGCTTTTATAGAACCGATATCTCTGAAATCGAGTAATGTGCAGTTGCTATATTTGTGCGATGTAATGAAAAGTCAAAGAGATAAGGCTGTAAACCGGTTTGCGAATCACATCGACTATAAGGTGAAACTGGAAAATGACTATCAGAAGATATTGAACGACCCTGATGTTGATGCAATATTTAATGCAACTCCAGATCACTGGCATGCTCCCGGCACAATCATGGGCGTACAGGCGGGTAAACATGTTTATTTAGAAAAACCGGGTAGTCACAACGCCCGAGAAGGAGAGCTTCTCGCAAAAGCTTATCATAAATATGGAAAGGTAATTCAATTAGGTAATCAACAACGTTCATCAATCGAAAGTATTGATATTGTAAATCAAATACATAATGGAGTAATTGGGGTGCCTTACAAGGCAACATCGTTTTACAATAATAGTAGGGGAGCAACCCCAATAGCAGCGCCTGCGCCAATACCTGAAGGGCTTGACTGGGATTTATGGCAGGGACCTGCTCCTCGCCGTAGTTACGAGCATAACACTTGGGATTATCACTGGCATTGGTATGGTTGGACTTACGGAACTGCTGAAATGGGTAACAATGCTATACATGAATTAGATGTTGCACGATGGGCATTGAATGTAGATTATCCGGAAAAGGTTTCGGTAGAAGCAGATAAAAGGCATTTTATTGACGATGGATGGACGGTATATGATACCATGAAAGCGGCATATTATTATCCTGGCAATAAAGTGATAGAATGGGATGGGAAAGCCCGAAGTGGATACAATACTTATGGTAGTGGCAGAGGTAATATTATTTACGGAAGCGAAGGAACTGTTTTTGTAAACCGTGATGGATATAAATTATACGATCGTGCAGGCAAACTTGTTAAAGAAAGTAAGTCTGAAAGCGGTGAGGGTGGAACTGCACTTGGAGGTGGTGGAGGAATGACCACAATGCATGTGGTCAATTTCTTTAATACTATTAGAGGCATTGAAAAGTTAAATTCGCCAATCGATGAGATGATAAAAAGTACTCATATGTGCCATTTAGCTAATATTTCTTATCGTTTGAAAAAAGATCTTATTATTGATCCTAAAAACGGTAAAACAGAAGATGCCGAAGTTAACAAACTTTGGAGTAGAGATTATGAGATAGGATGGGAGCCAAATGTGTAAACCTAATTTTTCAAATTA
>SKHV01000294.1 GCA_007116765.1 Prolixibacteraceae bacterium
AAAATAATGTGTTATTTGTATTTGGTCTTCTTTGTTAATAGGAGAAATCTCGGCTCGGCTAGCTTCTCTGAAAAGAGAAAATGGAGCAACTAAGGTATTTCTTGTCACTAAAAAAGCCTGTCCACGCTCCAGAATACGGTCGCCGTCGTAAGTGGTAATATTAAAAACCGATTCGGCCAAATCTGTAAACATTGAAGCTCCGGTATCGGTTGCTTCTTGATTTTCGGCTTCTTGTGCTACTTGATCTTCAGTTTGCTTATTCCGGCTTGTACATTGACTAAAAAACAATGCAAATACTAAGAAGGATATGTAAATTCTGATTCTCACCTGTATGTTTTTTCGTTTCTGTATAATTCATTTTAAGTATGCAACTGAGCTAATCAGTTGCCTGATACAACACTTCAACTTCAATTAGCACATCGGTAAATGGTCTGTGGTTTTCGTCGGTTTTAAGCGCGGCAATGCGGTCAATCACTTCCATGCCTTCAATTATTTCGCCAAACACTGTATATTCGTTATCGAGCTGTGGTGAACCACCAATGGTGGTATAGGCTTCGCGCTGCTGTGGCGAGAAGATTAATTTTCCGGGAGCCAAAGCATATCGTACTTCGATTTCCTGCATAATAGAATCGGCCAAAACACGAGCCTCGGTCATGAGATTTTCTTCCTTGAGTGTATTTAAGCGTTCACGCAATTCGGTAGTATATACATCGTGTGTAATTTCCCGGCGTATTGGCCTGTTCACCGCAATTTCCATGGTGTCGAGTAATCCTGCTGAATACACTTCGCCCTGCACAACAAAAAACTGTGAAATGTCGCTTTGTTTGAAAATGTTGATTTCATCGGGCTGGCGGGGTGCACATAAAGCTCCTTTTTTGCAAAAACGATGATTGTGAATTTCATCGTTCACGGTTTGGCTTGGATCGCCATAACCTATAAATTTTCCGGGCGGTGCATTGCGCGAATCTCGTGAACCACCCTGAATGATGTAATTCTCAATTACCCGGTAAAAAAGAGTTTGGTTGAAATGACCTTCTAGCGCAAGCTCGACAAAGGCATCGCGGTGAAGGGGTGTATCGTCGTAAAGCACAAAGCTCATGTTGCCCATATTGGTTTTGATTAATGCATGATAGCTTTGCGCATTAAGGGTTAATATGAAAAATATAAATAGTATTAAAAACGATACTTTTTTACGCATATTCAAATTAATTTATCAATTCAATTGTCATAATTATATCTTCTACAGGCCTATCGGCTTGACCGATTTCCACATTGGCTATGGAATCAATAACATGCAAACCTTCAATAACCTGGCCAAAAACGGTATAAGCACCATCGAGGTGCGGAGCTCCACCACTGGTGGTATAAATTTCGCGACGCTTGTCTGATATTTTAAATAATGAATCGTTCACTGATTTTTCGGCAGCCTCTTGAACTTCGAGTTGAATAAGGCTTATGCTATCGTTTTTGCCTTCTGACTGTAAGCGTTGAACTTCGGGCATCCGTTCCTGAAACAATTTCATTGCCTCGGTCCGTAACATTTGAAATTTTTGACGTTCTTCAATTTGAGAAATCATTTCTTCGTCGTACACTTTTCCATGTACAATATAGAATTGCGAACCCGACGATTTGCGTTCGGGATTTACATTATCGCCTTGCCGGGCTGCGGCTAAAGCTCCTTTTTTATGGTAAAACCCTTCTAAAATTTCAGCATCGACAGTATATCCGGGGCCTCCGCCTCCTAAACGTTTTGTGGCAGATGCATTTTTCGATTCTGGGTCACCACCTTGTATCATAAACTCGTTTATCACACGATGGAAAAGCAAATCGTTGTAAAACCCATCTTCAACTAACTTGATAAAATTGTCGCGGTGTAAAGGGGTCTCATCATATAGTTCCACCACCATATTGCCGTATTCTGTTTTAATCAACACCTTTTTAGTATCGTTGCTGCCCACGGCTGCACTTCGGTTTCCGGCACATGAAATCATAGCCAGAAACAATAAAATCGATAACATTTTTAAGTTCATCTGTTTATCTTTTAATTTTGTTTATATTTTTGATTGCGCATTCTGCAATAATATGAATCAAAAATATAAAAACCAGCCAAATGATCATCAACGAGATTAATATTGATAATTTAATTGTTTTGAAACCTCTCGATTTAAAAGATGCCGAAAGTATTTTCCACGCTATAGAAAGCAACAGAAAGTTTCTAAAAAATTGGCTTCCATTTGTTGATGCTACAAAAACAGTGAACGATACCCTAGCATTTGTAAAATCGGTGGTTGATGATGTTGAACGCAGGCAGGAAGTGTTTACAATTTGGTACAACAATAATTTTGCCGGTTTAATTGGGCTAAAAGACATTGATTATTTGAACCGTAAAATTGAAATAGGTTACTGGCTTATTGAAAAAATGACCGGAAAGGGTATCATTTCTCAATCAGCTGAAAAGATTATTGATTTTTGTTTTACTCAACTTCAAATGAATAGAATACAAATAAAATGCGGCGTAGGAAACAACAAAAGTATTGCTATTCCTAAAAAATTGGGATTCAGTTTTGAAGGAATAGAACGTGCAGGAGAAAAGCATTCAATAAATTATATTGATTTAGAAGTTTATAGCTTGCTAAAGAAAGAATGGGTTTAATTTGAAATAATTTTTCATCAAGTGAAAACGTACGTTCATCAAGTGAAAAC
>SKHV01000342.1 GCA_007116765.1 Prolixibacteraceae bacterium
CGTAGGGCCAACTATAAAACACCCGCATTCACCTTTTGAAAAAGTACATATTGAATCGGTTGCCCGTTTCTGGGAATTTTTAGTGGCCGTACTGAAAAATGCACCGCTTAAGAGCAAGTAGTCAGTTTTTCTCAATTGAACGGAGCATGTCCTGAATTGATTCTTTTGTTTTGCTTTCCAGCTCACTATAATCAGTAGAAAACAGTGCCGTGCCAAAACAAACAAAGGCTTTGCTTACAGGGCACCACATTTCTCTAAAAAAATGTCGTGTGAATGTATCGTCGTCAACCCATGCAAGTTTAGGGTTTTTATACGCTATAGCACACGGTATTATGCTTGCTTTTATTTCCGAAGCTATCTTGAATGTGCCGCTTTTGAATGGTTTAACACCCGGCCCCGTTCCTGTAGTCCCTTCAGGAAAAACAAGTACCGACAAGTTGTTTTCAATGTGAGTTCTGATTTTATTCATTGTTGCCAACAGGCTACGTAGTTCTTTACGTTGCACCGTAATTATTTTAGCGGCCTTTATGGCCTGACCTATAAATGGCCATTTCTGTAGCTCGGCTTTTGCAACAAACGATGCCGGGGCATAAGCAGCCATCAAAAAAATGTCGATGTAACTCCGATGGTTAGGCATAATTATATAAGTGCCCGATGGTAATTTTTTATTTCTTTTCACGATTATTCCTAGTATAAGCAGCATGATGTATCCCCATAAATGCAATGAAAAGTACGAATATTTTTTCTGTGTTATCCGGTGTATCGAATCTTCAATAAAAACGATAATAACAAAAAGAAAAGAAACGAAAATCATTAACAATAATCGTATTAATGCAATAGGAAACAGTAGGATGCTCAATAACAATTTCATTCGAATATTTTGAGATTAATTATTTTCGGCTTGTTCAACCATAATTAGCTTACTGGTGTCATAACCTCTCTCTTCGGCTTTCTCAATCAGCATTTCTAAATCGCCATCGTCCATTTGTGGAGTGCGGCTCAGAATCCACAGGTAATCGTCCGATTCGCTTCCTATAAGAGCATAAGTGTAGTTGGAGTCAAGTTCAAGTATATTATACGGTGAATAGAAAAAAAGAAAAAACGATACTTCGAGATTTCTGTCTGTTCCTCCTGAAGACTTGCGGGCTTTTCCTTTTGCTGTTTTAAGCTTTCCGTCGAGACTGTTTTTGTAGCCCTGGTTCAGTACTTCAATTTTTCCGTCATCGCGGAGCGAATACGTGGCGCTTACCCCTTGTAAATCACGTTCAAAGCGGTGGTCGAATCTTGCGATTTCGTACCAGGTACCAAGGTACTTTTCAAGTTCGAAGTCGAAAGTTTGCTTTATGGTTTGATTGGGTTGTGACATAACATCATGTTTGCATGAAGCAAAAATTAGAATTAGAATTATCATAGTCGTTTTCATATACTTTTTGTATTAGTATTCTTTTCATAATTGCATACAAATTAGCAATTATGTTTTATAAAGAAAAGTTTTACTGCTTTATTTTTAAAAACGATTGTGCAAACTCATACCCTTCTTTTTCGGCTTTCAGGAAGTGAAACAATTCGGTTTTCGATACCAATGCATGTTTTAGTACAGTTCCGGCCATGCCGTAAACTGCTTTTACCGTTGATTTTTTTGTGAGATAATATCCGTCGAGGAAGTTCTTCAAACCACCCGATATTATGAGGTTTTTTAGGTGTATTGATTGGTCAATCAAGATTTTATTTACGATTTCAACCATTTCGTTGGCATCGTGTCCAAAAGTTGACAGCGGCGACATGAATGCGGCGTGCGTGTTTTTATTACGCATTATTTCAATGTTGGCAAAGTTTGTACCACCAAAAGCACCAAACTCAAGGGCATCAATTTTAAGTTTCAGTAGCTGCTTCAAGCTTTCGGGTCCTATGCCCTGACCCACTTCTTTTATAATAATGGAATAGTTGTCATTAACCGATTCAATAAACTGTGCAATAGTTTCAATGGCCGGTCTTGTGAATAAATCGCCTTCGGGTTGCAGCCTTTCCTGAGTGGGATTTACGTGAATTATGAGGCCGTCGGCTTTCAGCTTATGCACAATTTCATGAATTCGTTCGGTTTCGCCCTTTTGAATTGAAGTCTCAATTTGTGCTATTCCCATGTTGGCATAAAACGGAAGCTCGTTCCCGATTATAGGCCTCAGGTTAAAGTCATCAAAATAATTATTGTTTTTGAGTAGGGTACGGCATGAGCCTAGTCCCATTCCCATGCCAAACTCAGCACAAGCCTCGGCCAATATATGGTTGATGCGTTTTGCTTCGGCGCTACCGCCTGTCATGCTTGATATCCATAACGGATGCCTGACATCTTTTCCCAGAAAATTCATGGTGAATTCTCCTGATGGATGTTTGCTTAACAGGGGTTCATAATAAAACCTATTGTCAGAAACAGCAATCGAAGGTATCGATGATGCAGCCATATTAATATGGTCGGTTTTTCGTTGACTCATATTTTATTGTTGTTTATGTTACGTTTAAATAATAACAATTGTAACTCAATTGTTCACTTATTTCGAAAAAGATACATATACTTTATGTTCCATTCGCACAAAAATAAATTTTTTAAATTATATTTGAACAGAACGAATTTTTGATTTTGAATAACACGATAGTTTAGTATAAAGATTATTGTGTTCTCTTAATAAATTTTAATGAAGGAAACTGAAAAGAAAATTGCTTTTTTCGACATTGATAAAACAATTTTGAAGATTAATAGTGGTGAGGCTCTTGTACGGCATGCTTACCAGAAAGGTTTGATGAGTACAATAGGTGTACTTAAAGCAATTTATACTGCCTTGCAATATAAAGCCGGCATGAAAGATACCCACAAGATAATTAACAAAATGGGTAGCTGGCTAAAGGGCTTGTCTGAAGAAAAATTTAATTCTGTATCGAAAGAAATTTTTCATAAAGATATTCTCCCCAATATTCGACCTAATATAATCAAAGAAATTAACAGGTTGAAAAGAGAGGGTATTGAAGTGGTCATATTGTCTTCGGCAGTTGAGTCGGTATGTAAGCCTATTGGTGAGCATCTGAATATGGACGGTGTAATATGTACCGCACTGGAAGTCGATAAAGGGATTTTAACCGGCAGGCCTGTAGGGCGTTATTGTTTCAGGGACGAAAAGCTGGTGCGTTTAGAGGAATATTGCAGAAATAGAAACTATTCACTCAATCAGGTGGCGTACTACGGAGACTCAATCGACGACCTGCCAGCCCTTGAAAAAGTAGGGTTTCCGGTATGTATTTCGCCCGATAAAAAGCTCACTAAAATTGCCCAGCAAAAAGGTTGGCTTATCTATAACTGGTAAATGAAAATTAACTCGATAAGTAATGTTATTTTAAAAATTACCTTCCACTAAAATTCGATTAATTTCACATAATTTCCTTAAATTAGTGACATTTTCTATAGCATTAAAATGGATAGTTATGCCATTTCTAACAAAGGATAAATTTTTATCGCGACGCTGGTTTTATGACTATGCTCTTATTACATTAGGAGCTTTTATTCTGGCAGTTGGCTTTGTGTATTTCATTTCACCGCACCGTATTGTGCCGGGTGGTGTGTATGGAATATCTATTGTGGTGCACTATCTTACCGAAGGAGTTTTCTCGTTTTGGCCCAACGGGATACCCATCGGTTTATTCGGATTGTTATTGAATATTCCTCTTACCTACGCCGGTATAAAAATTTTGGGTCCGCGCTTCGGAATGAAAACCATTGTGGGTTTTATTTTGGCTTCGGGTTTTATGGATGGCATAACATATTTGCGACCCGACGGGCTGGTGCCTTTGGTCGACGATGTATTGCTTTCATGCGTATTTGGTGGAGTGTTGATTGGCTTTGGGTTAGGGCTAATATTTAAATCAAGAGCCACATCGGGAGGCTCCGACATTGTGGCTATGATTATTGCCAAATATACCAATATGCAGATAGGGCAGTTGCTTATTTATGTCGATTCTGCTATTGTGCTCATGAGCCTGCTTGCTTTTCACGATTGGAAAATACCCCTTTATTCGTGGCTGGTGATTTATATAACCGGAAAAGCAATTGACTTGACACTCGAAGGAGGAAACTATCACAAGGCCTTATTTATTATTTCGAAAGAGCATGACAAAATAAAGCATAAAATATTGGTCGATCTTGAACGCGGAGGCACATTGTTAAGTGGGAAAGGAATGTATACCAACGAAGATAAACAAATAATCTATACCGTAGTTAGTCGTCGCGAAGTAGCCATTATTGAGCAATACATTCATGCTATCGACCCCGATGCGTTTATTACCGTAATGGATACACGTGAGATTCTGGGTGAAGGATTTCATTCATTAAAAAGTAAAATGGAGACATAAATGAACAGAATCATTGTTGTAATACTATTTCTATTTTGTACTCTTTTTGCCCATAGCCAAAAGGTTGGGCTTGTGTTGAGCGGTGGCGGAGCAAAAGGACTTTCACATATCGGACTAATTAAAGTGCTCGAAGAAAATGAGATTCCTATCGATTATGTGGCTGGAACTTCGATTGGGGCAATTGTAGCCGGGCTATATGCTTCAGGAATGACTCCCGACGAAATGCTTGAGTTGTTTAATTCCGACGATTTTAGGTTATGGTCAACCGGGCGTATGGATAAGGACGATTTGTACTATTTTAAACGTAACGATGAATTACCCGACTGGATGGCTCTTGACATTACGCGCCGCGATGATAAAGTAGGCCTGGTTTTACCGATGAATATAATTCCCGAGCGTCAAATGGACTTTGCGTTCATGCAACTCACTGCCCAAACAACTGCGGTTAGTGGCAGCGATTTCAATCGTTTGTTTGTGCCTTTTCGTTGTGTGTCAACCGATATTTACAATAATCGGGCTATTATTCACAGAAACGGTGATTTGGGTGAAGCGATAAGAGCATCAATGACCTTCCCGCTAGTGTATAAACCCATTGAGAAAGATGGCATGTTGCTTTTTGATGGAGGGATAATAAATAATTTTCCTGTTGATGTAATGATTGAAGATTTTAATCCCGATGTTGTAATTGGACATATGGTAAGTGAAATTGGTAAAAAACCCGATCCCGATGATTTTTTCGGCCAAATTGAAGCACTGGTAACGCAACTTAATACCTACGAGGCGCCCGATTCAGTAGCCATCTTATTTGAAACTAAATTGAGCGATATCGGCCTGCTCGATTTTCACAAAGTGAATTATATATACCACCGAGGAATAATAAGCGGACAGCAATATATTGATTCTATTAAATCGCGTATCGGTCGGCGTATTCCTCTTGAAAAGGTAAATGCAGCCAGAAAAGAATTTGTGGACAAAAAACCTGAATTGGTTTTCAACAACGTACAGGTTGAAGGTATTCAGAACAACTCGCAACGCAAGTATATTATCGAATCAATAAGGTTTCAGGAAAAAACTACAGAAATCGAAGCACTGAGGAGTTCATATTATAAATTGATTGCCGACGAGCAAATTAAATCAATTCGGCCTATGGCTTACTACAACAGGCAAACAGGTTATTTCGACCTGCATTTAAAAGTTGAACCACGTAAACCTTTCGATATAGAGTTTGGCGGACATATTTCAACAAGTTCAAATACATTCGGGTTTTTACAGGCCAACTATAAAACATTTACTAATCGAGCATATAAGTTGTCGAGTAACTTGTTTTTTGGTCGTTTTTATAGTTCTTTTATGGTGGGTGGGCGTGCCGATTTTCCCTATAAAACCCCGTTCTATGTTTCTTCATATTACACTTTCAATGTTTGGGATTATTTTACTACCGGTTCCGATCTTGTTTTTACCGATATAAGGCCCTCGTATATGCGACAATACGAGAACAACCTCAGATTAGAAATGGGAGTGCCTTACTCTAAAACCGGACTAATTGATTTTGGCTTTTCGCTCTTAAATTCAAACGATGAATATTATCAAACACGGATTTTTAATGAGGGCGATGAGTTTGATGAAACAAAATTTAATGCATATACTGCACATGTGCGTATTGATAGGCAAAACTACGACTTTAAGCAATATCCAACCGAAGGTGGACGCAAAATGTTCAGTGTGCATTACATAAGCGGCAATGAACAGTTTATTCCTGGTACTACTGCTCCAATAGCAAGAAAAATAGAGAAAGAACATAGCTTTTTTCTGATTAGAGCTTTATACGACCAGTATTTTTCGATTAACCGGTATGTCAAACTAGGATTGTTGGGCGAAGCCGTGTTCAATAATAATATGCTGTTTAGTAACTATACTTCTGCAGTTTTAAATGCACCTGCTTTTAATCCAATACCCAATAGTAAATCGGTTTTTAACGACAATTACAGGGCAAATCAGTATTTTGCTACAGGAGGAAAGTTTATTTACCGTTTTAACCAAAGTTTACATGCACGTGCCGAAATGTATGCCTTTGCTCCCATTCAGACAATAGTTGCCGGCGAAAACAATATGGTGCATTATTCCGAAAACATTTTTGAATCCTTCCATCTTATGGGGCACGCATCTTTTGTGTATCAAACCAGAATTGGACCCTTTAGTGCCGAGTTAAACTATTATGAAAAATCAGGACAAAAATGGTTTTTTACAGTAAACATGGGATACATACTCTTTAACAAAAGGGGTTACTAACCTGAGTTTGATAATATTTTATAACTTAGTTTAATAAAATAAATCTGAAAGCTTCTGTTAGTAGCGTATATCAATTCTACAGAATGAATACGTTTACCACAGATTTTTATATCATTTTTTGGATATAGCTATTGTTTCGACGTATATTTGAACACATTTTAATTATTCACAAATGACACAGCAAAAAGTTAGAGTAAGGTTTGCCCCAAGTCCTACCGGGCCATTGCACATGGGAGGTGTGCGCACGGCATTGTTCAATTATTTGTTTGCGAAAAAGCACAATGGCGATTTTCTTCTTCGTATAGAAGATACCGATCAAACCCGTTATGTGGCAGGAGCCGAAGAGTACATTATGGAAGCGTTGGCATGGTGTGGTATCAATATCGACGAAGGAGTGCGCGAAGGAGGTAAATACGGTCCTTACAGGCAGTCGGAGAGAAAAGAATTGTATCGTGAATATGCTCAAATGTTAATTGATAGCGGCAATGCGTATTATGCATTCGACACTGCGGAAGAATTAGACAAAATCAGAAGCACTTGCGAGGGGAAAGGCGAAACTTTTACTTACAATGCCGAAACTCGCACTAAATTGCGCAATTCGCTTTCAATGCCAAAAGGCGATGTAGAGAAACTGATTGCTGCCGGCGAAAACTATGTGATACGTTTTAAAATGGCCGTAAATGTAAACGTGACCGAACACGATATTATTCGAGGTGCAGTAACTTTCAATACCGATAGGCTCGACGACAAAGTGTTGTTTAAGTCTGACGGAATGCCCACTTACCATTTGGCCAACGTGGTTGACGATCACTTAATGAAAATAACTCATGTAATACGTGGTGAAGAATGGTTGCCCTCTATGCCTCTTCATGTATTATTATACGAAAAATTAGGCTGGGAGAAACCTGCTTTTGCACACCTTCCACTAATTTTAAAGCCAGTTGGAAAAGGAAAACTCAGCAAACGCGACGGCGATAAAATGGGATTCCCTGTATTCCCGCTTCAGTGGACCGATCCCAAAACCGGCGAAGTTTCATCGGGCTATCGTGAGGACGGTTATTTTCCCGGAGCTTTTGTAAATATGCTGGCCTTATTGGGCTGGAATCCCGGCACTGAGCAAGAAATATTTTCTATGGAAGAACTCATCGAGGCTTTCGATCTCGACAGGGTAGGGAAGTCGGGCTCAAAGTTCGACCCCGACAAGGCTAAATGGTTCAACCACCAATACATGCAAATTATCGAAAGTGAAGAGTTGTCGGGCATGTTTCATGTTTTCCTCAAAGAAATGGGCATTGATGTACCCTTGAAATACACAATCAAAGTAGTGTCGATGTTGAAAGAACGTGCCACTTTTATTCCCGATATTTGGGAACAAGGCTACTATTTCTTCACAGCTCCCGAAACTTACGACGAAAAAACGGTGAAAAAACGGTGGAAAGAGGGTGTGCCCGAAATGATGCTTCAAATTTATACATTCATTAAAAACTATAAGGGCGAATGGGAAGCACTTGCGGTGAAAGAACAGTTCTCGGAGTTTGTAACTGCCAACGAGTGGGGATTTGGAGTGGTAATGAATGCTTTCCGCCTTTGTATTGTGGGTGCAGCTCTGGGTGCCGACCTGTTCGAAATTTGTGAAATGATTGGAAAGGACGAGACTTTAAACCGTATTGAAAAGGGCGTAAAAAAAATTGGAAAATAATATTAACCCGTGGAGTGGTATTCAATTGTATATGAATTATTGAGCATAAATAAAAACTATGGCGATTAATTAAACTATTATAGTATGAAAAAAAGTTTCCTTGTCGTGTTGCTATTTGCAACTTCAATAGCTTTTTCACAAGAAAACAGCATCAAAACCAATCTGTTCGGTATATCGTATGGCAGTTATGGGCTTACTTACGAGCGCGAAATTGTTCCCGGCAACACCCTTAGTCTTAGTGGAGCTTACTGGAATTTGAATTACGGCTTTATGCCGATATTCGATTGGGCATCGTTTACTGGGAGCGTAAAACTCACCGATATGTATAGCGGTTTTCATACTACGCTCGAGTATCGGTTTTATATGAACAAAGAAATCATGAGCGGGTTTTATATGGCTCCTTATGCCCGATATGCTCAGCATAACCTTATGCTCTTTGATGAAATAAGGGGCACTAATTTCGATGTGGAAACTAAATTGTCGGGGCTTGCCCTGGGCTTTCAGATGGGTTACCAGTGGGTATTAAGCAAAGGCTTTACCATTGACTGGTTTTTTGTGGGGCTTGGTGTTGAACGCTACGTGATTAATGGTAATTATGTTACTGCCAATTCTTCGAGCTTTAATTACAGCACCATAGTAAAAGATGTGCGCGATGTATTTGAAGGTTGGAACTATTTCGAAAAACGATTGACCACCGATTCTTATAACGACAGGCTACATGTGAAACTGCCATTTTTAGGGCCAAGTTTTAGATCCGGTTTTTCTATTGGCTATGCTTTTTAGACATTAGAGGTAAGACGTAAGACGTTAGATGCAAGACATTAAATACAATATAGAACTCAATCCCGTCTTAGGCAGAAGCCATCGACCAGCAACAGCCTGCTGACCAATGACTTAATGACTAATGACTAATGACTTTTAAATTATAACTGTTCAAAAAAGTCGTTCCCTTTATTGTCAACTATAATGAAGGCGGGGAAATTTTCCACTTTAATTTTCCTTACGGCTTCCATGCCAAGCTCTTCAAAATCTACTATTTCAACTTCCTTGATGCTTTCTTTTGCAAGAATTGCAGCCGGCCCACCTATTGAACCCAGGTAAAACCCTCCGTATTTTTTACAGGCATCGGTAACTTGTTTCGAACGGTTTCCTTTGGCAACCATAATCATTGAGCCACCCATACTCTGGAACTCATCTACATACGAATCCATGCGACCAGCCGTAGTTGGGCCAAAGCTACCCGAAGCCATTCCCTTAGGCGTTTTTGCAGGACCGGCATAGTAAACCGGGTGCTTTTTGAAGTAGTCGGGCATGGGTTTGCCCGAATCAATCATTTCTTTGATTTGAGCATGTGCAATATCGCGTGCAACTATCAAAGTACCGTTCAGGTTGAGGCGTGTTTTCACCGGGTGCTTTGCCAGTTCGGCCAGCACTTCTTCCATTGGTCTGTCGAGGTCAATGTTCACGGGGTCGGCCATTTCGGGCGATTTCTCGGGCAGGAACCTGCGTGGGTTTTTCTCCAGTTCTTCGAGGAAAATTCCCTCTTCGGTTATTTTTGCTTTGATGTTGCGGTCGGCACTACAGCTAACGCCCAGACCAACCGGGCACGATGCCGCGTGGCGTGGCAGGCGGATTACACGTACATCGTGCACAAAGTATTTGCCACCAAATTGTGCACCAATGCCGCTTTCCTGGCATATTTTCAGCACTTTTTCTTCCCATTCCAGGTCACGAAAAGCCTGGCCGCCCATTTTTCCTTCGGTAGGCAGGTGATCAAGGTATCCGGCCGATGCCTTTTTCACAGTGGCCAGTGTAGCCTCGGCCGATGTGCCCCCAATAAC
>SKHV01000258.1 GCA_007116765.1 Prolixibacteraceae bacterium
CCGGCGTGTATTTTTCTGGATAACCTCGTAGGTTTTAGTTGCCTGTTCTTGAGTTGTTTTCCCTTGATTATTCATCAATTGTTCAATGGAACAAAGAATGAGAGTGAGGGGAGTGCGGAACTCGTGTGAAATGTTCGTAAAAAAGCGCAGTCTTACTTTCGACAAATCTTCTACATGCTTTATCATTTTCTCGAGTTTGTCGCGCTGCCTCACTATTTTTGTGTTTTGCAGCTCCAGTATTTCGTTTTTATTTTCGAGCTCGGCCGACTGCATTACAATTTCATCTTTTTGTTGCTCGATGAGTTTTTGTCGGCGTTCGAGTTTGTCGTTTACCGCATTTAGCGAAACATTCAGTTGCGAGAGTTTGGCATTACGGCGAAGAATTCTTGTTTCGTAAAAAGCAACTATTACAATAAATATTACAATAAGGGCGATGAACCAGGCCTGTTTCCATACCGGAGGAGTAACTCTGAAAGTTATTTGTGCATGGTTTGGGTCAATGTTGTTGTCCAGATCTCGTGCTCTTACTTCCAAGGTGTAGTGGCCATCATTTAATTCGGTAAGTGTGAGGCTTGTTTGGGGTGAAAAGTTCGACCATTCACCTTTATTTATTCTATACGAGTATACCAACTGGTTGGTATGGGTTTCTTCCCAGAAATCATTTCCACTCCAGCTGATTAATGCACTGCCTTTGTGGCTAACATTTTCGGGGTAGTATTCGAAATAAGTTTGCGGCGGATTTAGATTGCGGCTGTAACGCACCACCCAAAAATCGTCGTAGGCATAATCGGGGGTTTTACTGAATGGGAAAGCGCGTCGTTTCCATTCGCGCATGGAGTGGTTAATGTAAATGTTATTTCCTGTAGTAATAATATTTCCACCTTCTCGGGTTATTCTAAAGTTTGATGAGAATACTTCGGAAAACCAATTAGTGCCATCGTACCAGCAAATGTTTTGGTCGGTAATGGCCCATACACTGCTGTCATTTTCTTCGAATACGCTGATTATGGTATTGCTCGATAAGCCTTCTTCGGTGCTGAAATGAGTCCATTCGCTGCCGTTAAACCGGTATAGCCCATAAAAGCGTGAGCCTACCCATAGGTTTTGTCGTGACGAGCTGTACACAATGTCGACAAATTCGCCTAGTTTTTCAAGTTGCAGCAAGCTGCTCCAGCGATTCCCGTCGAAACGGTGCAGACGGCTTCCTCCCAGCCATATTGCCCCGTCGGCACTTTGTCCAATCCCGTATACGTTCTGTTGCCCTATTCCTTCGGCCGATGCGTAATGTTCCCACAAGTGCGGTTCATGTCCCGGATTTTTAAGTCTGAGCACTCCTGCAAGCTGTCCCAGCTCCACCTGTCGGTCTACACTGGCGCCAACCCACAACGAACCGTCGCTTGATTCAAACACCGAACGATAGTCTATTCCCCATGAAAGCTTTGGGTGCTGTTCCTTAATCCATTGGTTGTTTTTGAGGTAAGCCGTAGCCGAAAGCCCCCTGTGGCTTCCCATTGCCCAAATCATTCCTTTCGAAGTGTAGAAAAGCCGTACCGGAGCATCAATCATTCCGTTTTCGGAGTTGTGTGCATACCAGCCGTCGCGGCGTTTTTCAACCACCTCGTTATTGGCCGAAATGAACCATTCGGTGCCCTCTTTGTCAATGAACTCGAAGTTGAGGTTCTTGTAAGTTATCCATTGATTATCTGTAAAGTCGATTTTGTACACTTCGCCCATAATTCCCATAAGCCAGATATTCCCGTTTTTACTTTCGTATACGGTTATTCTTGAGGTGGGAACCGAGTAGGCCGGTGAAGCGTATATCTGCCATTCTCCATTTTTGTATGAATACAATTTTCCAAGTCCGCCAATCCATATTGTGCCGTCTTTCGATTCGATAATACCGGTGTGTATTTCGTCACCACCAAACGTATCGCTGAGTTTGAAATGTTTCCAGGTTTTCGATGTCTTTCTGAATATTCCCGATTTGTAATAGGCGTTTACTATCCACTCTTCCTTTTTGGAGGTAAGCAGGTACGATTGTCTGTCGGCCAGTTCGGTGTCGGCCAAATGTGTACTTACGCTGTAGCGCCCAAGGTGGTGATTGGAAACATTGTTGAGGTTGCAGGAAACTATTTTTCCGCTGTTGCTTACCGACATAAACACCAACAACTCGTTGGGGCTTACTTCGTGTATGTCGTCAATTGTACCTACATTGCCGTTAAACAGTATGTCGTTAGGCAAAAGCACATAGTCCATTTCGGGATGAATGAAGTCGAAACCGCTAAGTCGTGTTCTGCTTGTATATATTGTAATCTTATTGTTTCGAATGTGTAGCATGCCGTTTGTAATGCCTACAATCAGACTTTCATCGGCTAGTTCTTTAATCAGTGTAATGTTCAAGTTATTGTCTTCGGAGGCAGGAATAATTTGTTCCCATTTTCCGTTTTTGAGTACGAAAAGTCCTTTTTCGCCCCCTGCGTAGACTCTCCCGTTTTTGGAGGCCAGCAACTTATTGACAGCAGTTTGTTCAAAAGGAGAATCGGTAAAGCTTTGCCATTCATAGCCGTTGTACATCATTCCCCACATCGGGCACCTCTAAAATTGAGACAAACTTAAGTTCTCAATTTTTCCAGAGCCGATTAATTTCTACTGCTAACGTGTGTGCGCTCCGAATGAGATTTGTGCTAAATTTGGA
>SKHV01000320.1 GCA_007116765.1 Prolixibacteraceae bacterium
TAATCAGGATGAATGCCGGGGAATTCTTTGGCAAAGTGTCCGTAACTTTTGAAGTTAAGGAGTTTTACCGGTCTTTTTTCCCTTTTACGAACATTGGGTGCGTCAGGAGCTGGTGGGGTATGATCGAAATTAGGCAGAGTGAATAGCATATTAGTTTATTTTGTTAAGTTGCTCACTCAGATATTTTACTTCTTCTTCCCACTCTGCTATTTTAGCTTTCTTTTGCTCAATGGTTTTAAGTTGTGGATCTTCGGAAATTAATCGTTTGTATCGGCTAATGTTGCTGCGGCGATTGGTGATAGTTCGCTGCATTTGAACCGGTGTAAGCTCTTTTTTGGGTTTTACGGGTTCGGGTTTAGGCTCTTCAGGGAGTTTACCGTGCTCTTTGAAATAACGAAGCTTATCCCAACAGGCTTGGTTTTGGTCACGTAGTTCGATGATGCTCCCGGCTATTGCTGCACGCTCAATGTCGGTTTTGGCTTTGGGCAGATCTATATGGAATTGCCTGTGCATATTGACGTATAATTCATGCTTTTGTAGCTCTATTTCTTGAATGGCTTTGGGTTTCATGGCATGATCAACCGTATTGGGATTGATCGGTTTGGGAACCTCAACTTTTGCAGGGCTTGGTTTGGTAGTAGTCTTTTTTACGATAGGGGTTGATACCTTGCGTTTGTTATTTTTTTCTAAATATTGAGCTTTTTGTATGAGTTGCTCACGAAGTAATGAACGGTTGAATTGTATATTGCCGGAGCGGTCGAAGCGAGAAAGTAAGCTTTTTTGGGAGGTGAAGGAACGAAATATGGCCAAACCTTCTTTCCATTTTTGGGGGCCTTGTAGCCAATCAATAATTTGCTGATGTAGTGTACTGCTCATAATATGTGTTTTTTTGAGCAAATATATAGTTGTGCAATTGCACGTCAAAGGACAAAAAAAGCCCTGAAAAATCAGGGCTTTAAAATGAAATAATCAAAACACCAAAAATATTAATCTTCGAAGCGGCTTTTATCAGGGTACCTCTCGCTTATGGCGATTTTGAGATTCTTATCCAGACCCTTATCGTTATAATCTAAGAAGGTACATGACGAAAGCACGCTTTCGATTTCTGTCAAAGAGAGGGGAGACCTCACCTCGCCTTTGTACTTCTTGTTACGAAGGTTGATAGGTTTTTTGCCATCGGCGTGGTGGTTGTAGTAGATGGTAGAAAAGAGATTCGCACTATTTTCGCCCAGGTCGAATTCGTTAAATGTTTCCAGAGCCTTTTTTTTGTTGAACATGCGAGGCATGTGTATTTCGTGATTAAAGCAAGAAAGATTTTTACTTAATAGCTTTTGTATGCTGTTAAAGAAAGCCGTTTTCCAATTACTTCCACCTTTTTTAAAGGTTTCAATTACCTGGGCTTCTGTTTTTACTTCTTCATAGCCATAAACACGTGAGAAAAAATCTTCTTTGATGGGACGTGCCCAGATTTGGTCGTCATAAGCCCAAATAAAATCATCTGCCACATCGGGGCAGTTGATAGTGGCAGCAAGCTTACGGTAAGAGTCGAAGCAGTGGGCAAATTTAATATTGTATATCTGCTTAACCTTAATAAGGTTTATTTCGTCAGGATTGGCCCATAATGGGAGCCTGTCGGATACAATATGAAGTTTGAAAGGGAATTATACTGCTTTTTCGATGCTTCGGAGAGCGTATTTCAGTTCGTCCCATGCGGCTTTAGAGTGCACGTAAGGGATTACTATATCTATACGCCGAGGCTCCGGCTGTGTAGCGGGAGCCTCATTGTATAATGGTTGGGGTGTTAAACTTTCGTTTGTATCTGACATAAGATCAGTTTTAGAGAGGTTTAAGCATTGGATGCAGAAGCAGAAGCTTCAGCAGAGGGATCAAGAACTAAATCACCTTCATAAATACCATAAGGAAGAGTTTGCTCTCCCATAATGGAAAATTGAGTTCCTTTACCACCTGATGGCTTAGGCTCCCATTGCAATTCTGCAGTTTTCATGTGCAAGGAATTACATTTCTGCCCTAATAGATACTTAGTACCTGTAGCACAGTCGAGGAAAATAAACCCAAGCCGTCTGGTCGAATTTTCTGCCATGAATTGCAGTACCGGCTTTTCGAGTCCGGGATGCCAAAATTCAAGACCAACCTCCCAAGCTTCAATATCCGGATTGTCATCGGTATCAATCTTGTTTTTAATGGGTTTTATCTTTTTATCTGTAGCATATATGGTTTGCATGTAGTGACCATCTTCAAATACTATAGGCCCTGTGATTGTAACTTTATCAGCGCCCCTATCTAAACCTGAGACTACTTTATCCATATCAAAAGCATATAGGATATTTTTTATACTCCCTCCGGCGCCGGGGGATGTCCCCTCAGGTCTGGCGAGAGATTTGAGACTGGCCCCGAAGAAAATTGCCCCGGTTTCCTGCACTACAAAAGCAGGGATAAGTACCGCACCAATACCGGCAATGGTGGGAATGTCTGCCACATCAGCCACGACAACGCCGGTGACTGTAAATAGCAGAAATGCTAAAAGAAATGAGATTATTTTAAACATGATAATGGGTTTTTGTGGTTGAAAAATTTGGGCAAAATAGCCCCGTCAATATTTGACGGGGTCTGAATTATGCAGAAGCAGATGTGGAACCAGAAGCGGAACCAGAAGCGGA
>SKHV01000321.1 GCA_007116765.1 Prolixibacteraceae bacterium
AAGTTTAAATTCAGCATGTTTGCTCCGTCCGACATGGCTTTTTCGGGGTTTGGATGTGTTTCGATGAAAACGCCATCGGCACCGCTTGCAATTCCTGCGCGGGCAATTGTTTCAATTAGTTCGGGTTTGCCCCCTGTTACTCCCGACTCCTGGTTAGGTTGTTGTAGCGAATGAGTAATGTCGATTATTACGGGGCAGTTGTTTTTTTTCATTTCGGGTATTCCGCGATAGTCAACAATAAGGTCGCTGTATCCAAAACTATTGCCTCGTTCGGTAAGCATTACTTTTTGATTCCCCGCATTGCGTACTTTTTCAACAGCATATTGCATGGATTGTGCCGAAAGGAATTGCCCTTTTTTGATGTTGACTACTTTTCCAGTTTTGGCTGCAGCTTCGAGTATGTCGGTTTGGCGGCATAAGAAAGCAGGTATCTGAAGTACATCGGCATAAGCTGCGGCCATTTCGGCTTCGGCGGCATTATGGATATCGGTCACTACCGGCACCGAATACTTTTGGCCTACAGCCTGAAGTATCTTAAGTGCTTTTTCATCGCCAATTCCGGAAAAAGAATCGATACGAGAGCGGTTTGCCTTGCGGTATGAACCTTTGAAAATAAAAGGTATTTGATATTCTATTGAAATGGAATTAATCCTTTCGGCAATTGAAAATGCCATTTCTTCGTTCTCAATTACGCAAGGACCCGCCAGAAGCAAGAGTTTATTATTCTGTGCAAATTGAAGTTTTTTTATATCAGGAAGCATATAATTTTTTTTTGTCAAAAATAGAGGAATAAATCAATACTGTGGACAAATGCTATTTTTTTCTTACTTATCTTATTTGTGAGCGTATTGCATTTATTGCATTTGCAGCTGTCATTCTACCTTCGGCTATGTCCATTACATGAAAATTAATGTGAGTTTGTCTGCCACCGAAAAGCTCTTGCGGCAATGAGATGTCGGACAAACGGTTGTCGTATTTTTCACTTATATGCGTTGAAAAATTACTGAAGGCATCGGTGCCAAATTCGTTGAACGAGATTCTGCTGTTTAAGCCTGTGGGGCATTTCGAGTAATTTTCCCATTTCTCGGCTATGTCTTCACTGCTGATGTATTGCATCAATCTTATGGCTTCATCTTTATTTTTCGCTTTCTGAGGAATAGCAAATACCGCATTGTATGTGCCACTGTATGCATAAGCGGCTTTATCATTCATCGACGGGTATTCGCACGGACGCATAAGTAATTCGCCTTCGGGGTTTTGTCTTTGCCAGAATATGGTTACCCACGTTGCGTGTATGTGAAACAGGGTTTGGTCGTGTTTGAGTTCACGATCCGTCGCATATTCGTGATATTGCTCGGTAGGTTTGTAAGCTGCCAATTCCTCGAGCTTTTGATATACCCTAGCGAGTGCTTGAATTTGTTGTGCATATGAAGCGTCTTCTAATCCAGCCATCTCTGACATTACCATGTGGTTGAGCACCCTTTCTATGGTTTGGTAATTGCTGGCACAGAAAGTAATTTTATTTTCGTTCGTTTGGTTGTGTTCGTGTACTCTGCGCGCATAAAGCAAAAAGTCGTCCACGGTCATGTCATAGTCTTTCACTTCGATATTCAAAATGTCTTCAACTGCGGAGCTTACAAAAAGCAAATCCCATGCACCTTCTATAAATGCACCCGGTGCAATTCCTCCAAATCCGCCAATGTATTCCTCGGAGTCGAGAACGTATTCTTTGTGGGCTTCAATAAACCAGTCTTCGTGCTGAAAATCGACTAAGTGTTTGTTGCCCCAGTAGGGGTCGTTCAAAAAAGTGGCTATTTCCTGATAAAACCACCTGTCGCAAACTAAAATGTCGAATGGCCAAGAGTCGGCTTCAACCCAGCTAAGAATACTATCGGCAACACTACTGAAGGGGTCGGCAAAACTATCGAGGCCGGCCATCTCGTATGGAAAAGTAAGTTCAACATTAATGCCCTGATTCAGAAAAGCAAATTCGCGCGACATTTCACGAACAAGGTCTTCCTTTCGTCCTTCGCCATACCATTGCCCAAGCCAGCGAAGCTCTGTTTGTACTGTTTGCTCCGATATTTGTTTTCCTGCTAATCTAGAATCAGTTTCTGTTTTGCACGAAAAGGAGAAAAATATAGAAAAAAACAGTAATATTATTGTGGCTAATTTAATGTTCATTTTAGCTGTTGGTTTAATGTTCAATTGTTGGTGTTATGCGCAATGAATTTTTCATGATGAAATTAAAAATATTTTTCGATTTTTTTCAGTATTTATTGCAATTTGTGAATTTTTACCTCTATTTATATAAAAAGTTACTCTTTATATCTGTTTCCATGTAGCTAAATATTTTGCTTTTTCACTCTCAATTTTTGGTTCTGAAATTTGCCATTTGCCTTCCATTTTTAGCTCCTTACAACTTAAATCGAAATGCGCCATGGCAATTCCCATGTCAATTTGTTGCAATTTTACGGCCTTAATTGTATTGCTGTATCCCGGTGTTTCGAGTAAATAGAAATGAAATGAATCATAGCTTTTTACAATTCGCCAAGGTTGTTTGTTTGATGCCGAAGGAGCCAGTCTGAGCATTTCAAGTGGTGTTTGGAAGTCATTGCAGTTTTCCACGGTAAGCGGCTTTTCAAACGATTCATCGTAAAACAATTCATTCCATGGTTTTCGACTGTTCGATTTTGCACCCCAGCGAATAATATTATCGCGAATACTTTTAGTTTTTTGTGGTTCCCCAACGGGTGTAATTGCCGGAATAATTTCATTTGGATTGTTTCCTAGTACTATAGCAAAATCTTTTCGCTTAAAGGTTCCCCCCAGCCAGCACGTGCCCAGCCCTAGGTCGGTTAAATGCAGTATGATTTGTTCAAGTAAGTAACCATAGTCTTCTAATACATAAGGGCGGGTTGAATCAATACTTCCGGCAATAAAATATCGGGCACCTGAAATGAAACCGTAAGTGCCAAGCTTAACTTTTTGTTTTGCTTGAGCATCTTTTTTCTCGATTAGTTTAAAATGAATTGTATTCCCAAGCGGTCCTGAGTGTATTGAGCTTAATAATTTCTCGATCTTATGAATTAAGACACTATCCAAATTTTTATTCAGATAGTCACGCTTTGAGCATCGAGTCTTTATGATTTCTGTAAGTGATTGTGAAAAATGCATGTTAATATATGTGTTTGTGATTGTGAAAATTCAGCAGTGCCATAATTGAAAGAGTTTCTAAATTAATTATTTTTTAATGTGAAAGTACAAAAAAAGCTACCATTATAGAGACTACGTTAAACTTTTAGCGGAATACTTTCAAATATCTGACTTCATTCAATAGTTTATTTTTCTTTTCAAAAATCCCCGTAAACTTTCCTTTGTTAATGCAAAACCTTGATAATGCTCTGCTATCAAGTTTTTTGCAACATTTCGAAAATTATAGGTTTTTTGAAAAAAATATGGGCGTAGGCTCAATTCCTAATCTGTTATTTTCAACAATTGTTCAAGACTGATTAAAACAATTTGTTAATTCAAATTTTGTTTAATAATTTTATGAACGATAATTAACCCTGTTGAAAATGCTAAAAATGAGTCAAACTGACATTTTCTTTTTCGATATGAATAATTTTAACATTTCAGTTTTGTATCACCTATATTGCGAGTTTAAAAAATAATTGCATGGTTCTTACTAAATAAAGAGAGAGCTCGCAATTAACAAAACAGAAAATATGATAGCTTTGCTGATTGCATCTATTTACGAGTTGTACCCAATGCTAGAAAAGAGGCAGTATACAGAATGGAAGTAGAGAAAAATTACAGAAAGCTAACGCCAAAAAATAAAAACAATAAAATCATGCAAATGAAACAATCAAAAAAGAAACGTTTTAAAAACTGGAGATACTACCTGCTAGAATTACTCGTGGTTTTTGTTGGTGTTACAGGTGCGTTCGTGCTAAATACCTGGCGCGAGAATCGGATTGCCAAAACACAAGCAAATGATTACCTAAAAAATATCAGGGCTGATTTATTGGAAGACCAAGAGAATTTGAAAGGAAATATTGATTTTTTGGCAGAAAATAATCGAATGTTGAAAAAATTCCTCGAAGCAAGAGGAGATGACTGGACGACGGACTCTACCAGAGTTGTTCTGGCAAATTCAATACAGCTTGTAGCTTTTACCGGAAAATCCAGTACATACGAGTCTATGAAGTACAGTGGACACTTAACCCTAATCAAGGACTTTAACTCAAGAACAGCCATTGTGAGTTATTATGAAAGCTTTGTAACCATTGCCTTGAAGGATCAGCTGACCATTGATTGGGCTACGGGGCAGATCATAGATATGTTTCTTGAAAAAATAGATATGCGACTGTTTGTTGTTATGGATGATTCCATCTTTGACGAGTTATCTTTCCTAAACAGGTTAAATGGATTATGGGCTTTGCTTAACCAGAACATTGAGGCCTATACTAATTTACTTGAACATAACCAGAGATTGATGGAGCTTTTGGACTCGTAAATATTTATGAATCAATACTATATAAGATTATATAAGCATTATAAACTTAATTATTATGATCCATATTGAAAAAAACACAACCATGGATGATTTGAAAACATTGATTGCATTTACATATCCACATGAAGCTCACATGGCAAAAGGATATTTGGAATCTAATGGGATTAAATCAATATTAAAAGACGAAATGACTGTCTCGGTTTACAATTTATATTCAAATGCAGTTGGAGGGGTTAAATTACTGGTTGAAGATTCTGATTATGATAATGGCATACAATTGTTGAAAGATTCAGGTTATATAACGGATAATGCTACCAAGGACAGCTTTGTAACTAAAGCAATAAGGATTGATAATGCCAAAAATGAAAAAATATGTCCATTTTGCAAGTCAGAGAATATTGCTAAAAATAGGAATATTAGTATTTGGATAATTCCTGTTTATACTATCATAGGCGCGATTTTTCCATTTTTCAGATCTTCGTATTTATGTTTTGATTGTGACAAGAAATGGAGATTTACAAAGAAGAATTGAAAACGCTGTACAGTAAGCTAAATAGATGTGGATTGTCGTTTTTTGCAAGGATTCTAAAGTGTATAAACAAAAAAAGCCAGTATTTACACTGGCTTTTTTTATTAAGTAGCGGGGATAGGACTTGAACCTATGGCCTTCGGGTTATGAGCCCGACGAGCTACCAACTGCTCCACCCCGCAATGTTGCGTACATTTGTATTTCCAAATGCGGGTGCAAATATATGCATCATAATTGAAATTTCAAAACTAAACGATTCTTTTTTCTCGAATCTTTTGGTATTTATTCATTTTAGCTTTCTAGGCTTCTAATATTTTATAAATTTGTAGCTGCCAAAAAAAGCAGGTATGGTTAAAAAGAAACAAAGCTTTTTCAAGAGAATTAATAAGAAATACAAATTGTCGGTTGCCGACAAAGTGACTTTTCTCGAAATATATTCAACTTCTATTTCAATACTGAAATTTTGGGCTGTAGTTTTTTTAATTTTTATAGCAGGTGTTGCTCTTGTAGTAATTTTGTTCTTCTATACCCCAATACGAAATCTGGTGCCAGGTTATCCTACTCCACAAACACGAATGCACATATTGCAAAACGCAATCATGGTCGATTCTCTGTATTCCGAAATTGAAATGAGAGACAACTATTTGGCAAAGATTCAAACAATAATATCGGGAGGTGTTGTTGACGACAATGTTGACGAAGAATTCGATTTTCCTGAAATATCAATGGCAACAATGGGGAGCGATACAATTTTTGAAAGGCTTGTAGGCCCCGAGAAATATAGGTTCTCTTATTTTATGAGCGACGAGGGAATATTGGAAACGCCTCGAATAAATTTCTTTGTGCCCGTAAGGGGAATAGTTACTAACCGATTTCATGCTTCGCCGGGGCACTTTGGCGTAGATGTAGTGGCTGACGAGAATTCACCCATAATGGCGGTGCTCGAAGGAACTGTTATTTTTGCCGAATGGTCAATTACTACAGGCAACGTCATTCAATTGCAACATGATTATAACCTTGTTTCAATATACAAGCATAATTCTGAAATATTGGTTAAACCCGGCGACCGGGTGAAGGCGGGCGATGTGATTGCAATAATGGGAGACGAAGGAGAATACTCCACCGGACCCCACCTTCATCTGGAGCTATGGCAAAACGGGATTCCGCTTGACCCCGAAATGTTTATCAACTTTAAAAATTAGATGCTAACAATGAAAAGGCTTGCAATATTAGGTTCAACAGGTTCTATTGGCACTCAGGCTCTTGAGGTTGTAAGTGCAAATCCAAAACTTTTTAAGGTTGAGGTGCTCACTGCCAATAATAATGTTGATTTACTTATTAATCAGGCTCTTCAGTATAATCCCTCAGTGGTGGTGGTGGCCAACGAATCGAAATACGACTATGTAACTGAAGCCTTAAGTCTTAAAGGAATTGAGGTATTTGCAGGCGAGCTGGCCATACAGCAGGTTGTAAAGTCCGATAGTGTTGACATGGTTGTGGCTGCCATGGTGGGATATGCCGGTTTATTGCCGGTTATAAATGCGATTAAAGCTAAAAAAGAAATAGCTCTTGCCAATAAAGAAACATTAGTAGTTGCCGGCGACCTGATTACTCGTTTATGTATCGATAATAATGTAAGTTTATTACCAGTCGATTCAGAACATTCGGCAATATTTCAGTGTATTGAAGGCGAAAACCCGCAGTCAGTCGAAAAAATTACACTCACCTGTTCGGGTGGTCCTTTTAGGAGATTGACTCACAGACAGCTTGAAAACGTAACGCCCAAGCAGGCGTTGAAACATCCCAACTGGGATATGGGTGCAAAAATAACCATCGATTCGGCTACTTTAATGAATAAAGGGTTTGAAGTAATTGAAGCCAAGTGGCTTTTTGGCCTGAATACTAAGCAAATCGATGTAATTGTTCATCCACAAAGTATTGTGCATTCCTTGGTGCAATTTGCCGATGGCTCAATAAAAGCTCAAATGGGCTTACCCGATATGCGACTCCCCATTCAGTATGCTATGTGTTACCCCAACAGAATAAAAAATAACTTTCCACGTTTCAACTTCACCTCTTTTCCAAAACTCAGTTTTCATTTACCCGATGTCGAAAAATTTCGTAACCTTGCACTCGCGTACAAGGCGCTCGAAATGGGGGGTAATATGGCCTGTGTCTTAAATGCTGCCAACGAAATAGTAGTGAAAGCTTTTCTCGATGAGCGTATCGGGTTTTTGAAAATGTCTCAAATTATTGAACAAACAACAGAGCAAATAGCTTTTATTGAGCAGCCTTCTATCGACGATTATATAGAAACCGATAAATTGGCTCGAATAAAAGCAAGTGAATTGATAAAAAAGTTTTAAAATCATAAACAAATAATTGATGGATATTTTAATTAAAGCTGCTCAGTTTTTGCTGAGTTTGTCCCTCCTAATTGTGTTGCATGAAATGGGGCATTTCCTTTTCGCAAAACTGTTCAAGTGTAGGGTCGAAAAATTTTATCTCTTTTTCGATGCTGGTTTTTCACTTTTCAAAATAAAACGTGGCGAAACTGAATACGGCATGGGCTGGCTCCCGCTTGGAGGTTATGTAAAAATTGCCGGTATGATTGACGAGTCGATGGATAAAGACCAAATGAAGCAACCAGTTAAGCCTTACGAATTCAGAGCCAAAAAACCATACCAGCGCTTACTGATTATGTTAGGTGGAGTGATGATGAATTTTTTGGCTGCAATAGTAATTTATGCCGGAATACTTTATGCATGGGGCGATCAATACTTACCTGTTGAAAATGTGAAATATGGTATTGAAGTGAATGAAGTGGGCTACGACATAGGTTTCCGTAACGGCGATAAAATTCTTTCAGTTGATAATAAAAACATTGAAAATTTTTCATCGGTAGTGCCCGAAATTGTATTGAATAAAGCAACAAGCGTACAAGTTGAACGCAATGGTTCAACAATTGATATTCCAATAAGTGACCAGGACATTGCCCAAATGATTCGGAGCAGTGGTGTAATAGGAATTCGTTACCCATTCCGGTTTACAGTTACCGGTTTCGGCTCACAGTCGCCGGCACAAGAAGCCGGCATGCAGGTTGGCGATGATGTGTTAAAACTCAATGGAAACAACTTTGAATATCACGACCAGTTTACTGCATTTTTAAAGCAAAATGCCGGCAACGAAGTACTTGTAACAGCCAGACGAAACGGCGAAATTCTCGATATTCCTGTAACCTTGAGCGAGCAGGGAATGCTTGGAGTTAGCTGGGATGGAAATTATGCCGATGTGTTCGAATTCAAAACCATACAATATGGTTTGTTAGAGTCAGTTCCGGCTGGAATAGCGCGCGGTTGGGAAACATCAAGTGATTACCTGAAACAGTTTAAACTAATTTTTAACCGTACAACAAAAGGATACGAGTCGTTAGGCGGGTTTATAACCATAGGAAATATTTTCCCGGGCATATGGAATTGGCGTGTTTTTTGGAATATGACCGCTTTCCTCTCAATCATTCTGGCAATAATGAACATATTGCCAATTCCGGCACTCGACGGCGGCCATGTAATGTTTGTATTGTACGAAATGATTTCGGGACGTAAGCCCAGCGAAAAGTTCCTTGAATACGCACAATATATCGGGCTTTCTATTTTGCTGGTGCTTGTGCTTTATGCCAATGCAAACGATGTAATTCGTTTATTCCGATAGAATAGAATTAAAAACTCTTTACTATATTTGTGTGAAATTTAAATTGAAATAATATGAACTTGAATGTAATTGCAGGTTGGTTTGGTGGCCAGGAAATAGTAATCATCCTTATAATTGTCCTAATATTTTTTGGAGGAAGAAAAATTCCTGAACTAATGAAAGGCCTTGGTAAAGGAATGAAGGAATTCAAAAATGCAACCAAGGAAGACGATGTTTCAGAAGAAAAAGATTCCGAAAAAGATGATAAGTAGCGTGATACTTTAATATTTAACCCCGCTTTTGGCGGGGTTTTTGTATATAATGTTACTTGTTTGTGAACCAAAAAGTTGATATTATGAAACGAAACACCATTTTAATTATTGTTTTTGCATCGATGTTGCTTTTTGCATCGTGTGGAAAAAAAGGTCAAAACGCATATCAGAGTAACGTAACCGGCAAAGCAGGCGAACTGGTGGTAGTAGTAAGTTCCGAAGCATGGAATGCACAGCCCGGTATTGACATCCGGAATGTGTTGGCACAGCCTCACTTGTCATTACCTCAGGAAGAACCGCTGTTCGATCTAATAAACATCCCGCATGCTGCCTTTGGCGATATATTCAGAACCAGCCGTAATTTGTTAATTGTAAACATCAGAAGTACCATTGACTCAAGTGCTGTAATTCTCAGGCGTAATGTACATGCCCACACACAGGCACTGGTAACCATCGATGCTAAAAACTTCAACGAGTTTTCTAAGCTTTTTGAACAAAATGCTGAACGTATAGCCGGTTTCTTTATCAGAATGGAGCGTGAACGCATGCAACTAAACTATGAGCGTTACCACGTAAAATCGGTTTCTAATGTCAGTGAAGAGTTATTCAACTTAAAAATTCATGTACCGCCCGGTTTTAAGGTAGCCGAACAGTCAGACGACTTTATGTGGATAAGGTTCGAAACACCTGAGATTAGCCAGGGCATTTTGATATACTCATACCCGTATTCCGACGAAAAAACCTTCACCCCTGAATTTCTTGTAGGAAAACGAAATGTTTTTTTACGCAAAAATGTTCCCGGGCCTTCTCCGGGTTCATACATGTCAACTGAAATGCGAGTGCCTGTGGTATTCAATCAATTTACCAAAAGTGGTAATTACGCTGCCGAAATGCGTGGCTTATGGCGTCTCGAAAACGATTTTATGGGAGGTCCGTTTATTAGTCATTCGGTACTTGATATGCTGAATAACAGAGTAGTTACAATTGAAGGATATGTTTATGCCCCCTCAAGAGACAAAAGAAATTTTTTACGTCAGGTTGAAGCCATGATTTATTCTGCTAAATTTACAAATCAAGACGAAATTGATAAGATAAATGAACAGTACAACTTGTAACATTCACAGTGGAAAATGAAAAATAACA
>SKHV01000443.1 GCA_007116765.1 Prolixibacteraceae bacterium
ATAAGATTGTTTTTGCCGAATCTGCTATGTATTCAGATGGTGGAACATTCACTGATCATGATGTTCACAACGCTTTAAAAAAACATGGCTTTAAAGCGGTAGGCGGTGAATGGTTTCAATGCAGCGTTAATGACCTAAAAGCTGTCTTTTTAGCTGTGAAAAATAAATCCGTCAATAAAGATTTAAGACGCTTCGAGTTTAAAATGCGTCCTGAGCAAGAAGAGGCGGTTTCTAAAACCATAGCATATTTTAAATCTATAGAAAAAGAAGGAAAATATAAAACCTCTAAGTTTTTATGGAACGCTAAAATGCGTTTTGGAAAAACTTTCGCTACCTACCAGCTTGCCAAAAAAATCGGATGGAAAAAAATCCTTGTTTTAACTTTTAAACCAGCTGTTGAAACTGCCTGGGATGAAGATCTATTTACGCACACTGATTTTGAGGACTGGCAATTCATTAGTCGTAATACCGAATTAACTTATGAAAAAGCAGATAAATCAAAGCCGATTGTGTGTTTTGGTTCTTTTCAAGATTATCTGGGAAATAATGAAAACGGCGGTATTAAGGTTAAAAATGAATGGGTGCACACCACCAATTGGGATCTTGTTGTTTTTGATGAATACCACTTTGGTGCATGGAGAGAAAACGCCAAAAAACTCTTTGAAAACGAAGATGAAGACGCTTATGACTCACTTGACATTGAAAAGTTTAAAAAGGAAGAAGCAGATAACGCTTTAAACGAATCCTTCCTTCCGATTTCAAGTCCTAGGTATCTTTATTTGTCTGGGACACCATTCCGAGCGATTAATTCTGGAGAATTCATCGAAGATCAAATTTATAATTGGACATATTCTGATGAGCAACGTGCAAAAAATAAATGGGTAACACCGCCTGCTAATCCTTATGCAGCATTACCTCGCATGGTCATGATGACGTATAAAATTCCTGATAGTATTCGCCAAATAGCAATGCAAGGGGAATTTGATGAATTTGACTTGAATGTATTCTTTTCTGCTGAAGGTAAGGCAGATCAAGCAAAATTCAAGTACGAAGAATATGTTCAAAAATGGGTTGATTTGATTCGAGGAGCATATCTAGGGACCACCACCGATGATTTAAAATTAGGTGGAAAAAAACCTGAAATGCCTTTCTCTAATACCCAATTGCTATCAATTTTATCTCATACCTTATGGTTTCTACCTAATGTTGCCTCTGCCTATGCAATGTGCAACCTTCTTTTTCAAAAGCAGAACACTTTTTTCCACGATTACAAAATCATCGTTGCAGCGGGTACAAGTGCTGGTATAGGTAAAGAGGCCCTAGACCCGGTTTTAAAGGCTATGGATGACCCTTTAAAGACTAAGACTATAACGCTTTCATGTGGAAAACTTACAACGGGTGTTACGGTTAAGCCGTGGACCGGTATTTTCATGCTTCGTAATCTCTCTAGTCCAGAAACTTATTTCCAAGCAGCATTTCGTGTTCAAAGTCCTTGGGAAATTGAAGTTGAAAAAGGACAAAAAGAGATCATGAAGAAAGAGTGCTATGTTTTTGATTTTGCACTCGATCGTGCTTTAAAACAAATTTCTGATTACAGTTGCCGATTGGACATCAATGAAGGTAATCCCGAAAAGAAGGTCAGTGAATTCATTAGCTTCTTACCAGTTATTGCTTATGACGGCAGCACAATGAAACAAATTAATGCCAGTGAAATATTGGATATTGCAATGGCCGGAACTTCTGCAACCCTTCTTGCTAGACGTTTTGAAAGCGCATTACTTGTTAACGTGGATAACTCAACGCTGACGCGCCTCATGGCGAATGAACAGGCGATGCATGCGTTAATGAATATAGAAGGCTTTCGTAGTTTGAACAAAGAAATCCAAACCATCATTACTATTTCCGATAAGGTTAAAAAAGCCAAAGCATCAGGAAAACCATTAACGAAGAAACAAAAGATAGAGTTAACAGGCGAAGAAAAAGAATATAAATCTAAACGCAAATTAATACAAGAAAAGTTGATCAAATTTGCAACAAGAATTCCAATATTTATGTATTTAACTGACTATAGAGAATATAGCCTTAAAGACGTAATTACCCAACTTGAGCCTGGATTATTTAAACGTGTGACAGGTCTTGATGTGAAGGATTTTGAACTTCTAGTATCATTAGGTGTCTTTAATGGCCCTTTAATGAATGACGCAGTTTATAAATTCAAACGATACGAAGATGCTAGTCTTGAATACACTGGTATTAATAAGCATGAAGGTGAATCTATTGGTGGTTTTGATACAGTAATTTCTCAAGAAGAGTATAAAAAATTATTTGTCCAACAACAGAAATCACTTCAAAGAGAAGAAAATAATATAGATAAGCCTAGTTTTAATCAATTAAAAAATCAAAAAAATAACATAAAAGAATCTTTTGAAAGCAAACGGGAAAAAGAAAAGATTGATGTTCAAATCTATTCAAAATTAAAAGTAAGTGACAAAGTGGTACATAAGGTCTTTGGTAATGGTGTAATTAAATCCATTACAGATAAAAATATAATTGTGACATTCGGAAAAGCTGAAAAGATGTTTCTTTTCCCAGATGCATTTATAAAGGGTTTTTTGTCAACTGTTGATTAATCATCAAATACGGTAACATACCCCTTAAGC
>SKHV01000084.1 GCA_007116765.1 Prolixibacteraceae bacterium
AACTTTTTTCTTCCGTTCCTCCTCCCCTTTGGGGAGGCCGGGTGGGGCTATAAAAAAAGGCTTGCCGGAAGTTCCGACAAGCCTTAAATATCTTTTCACTGTTATATACAAGAGCGGCCTGCTCAACTTCCGATATGGAAACTAAGTTTACGCCACCACCAAGTATTAACAGTTATTGTGTTCATTGTTTCTTTATTATTTGATGCAAATAAAGCAATTGATTTTAATATTTCAAAGTAAAAAATAATAAAAAGTGATGAATTAGTTATTTTTTAAAATAATGTATTTTAGTTAAAAGGTAATTCAACAAAGAATTTCGAACCTTTCTCTGGTTCCGATTCAAAGGTTATTTTTCCACCTAGTAGTTTCACTATCGATTCGGTAATGGTTAGGCCAAGCCCTGTTCCATCGCTAAGAGGATTGACCTGGTAAAAGCGGTTAAAAATTTTGTCTTTGCTTTCGTCTGGTATTCCAGTCCCGGAATCTTTTACATACAAAATTATTTTATGGTCAACCGGATTAACAAAGTAGCCCAGCTCAATTTCTCCTTTTTCGGTAAACTTAAATGCATTGTTCAGCAGGTTGTTCAGGGCTTTTTCGAGCTGTGGGGCATCGGTTTCGAGTGTGTCTTTTCCATCGGGTAGCATGGTGTTGACTGAGAATTTTATGTTGCCGGTTTTCTCGTTTGTTTTGTAGTATTCGGCCAAATTATCGAATATTTTGTTCAAGCTGATTTTTTGTTTGCTTATATCAAGCTGATTGGCATCAATTTTTGCAAGGTTGATCATGTCGTCGATCAGGTGCAACACCTGCTCGGTATCGTTCCGGATAATGTTTATGAAGTTATCCTTTTGTTCTGCTTCAAGTTCTTCTTCGGTAAGGAGGTTGGCAAAGCCTACAATTGTGTTTAGCGGTGTACGTATTTTGTGACTCATGTTGCCCAAGTACGACGATTTCATGCGATCCGATTCTTCGGCTTTTTCTTTGGCTTTGATCAATTCCTGCTGCACAATTATGCGCTCGGTAATATCGTCGATAAGGCCAATGAGTAGCTTGGGATAGCGGTTTTCATAGCGGCGGGTAATGAGTATCGAAACATTCACCCAAATGAAACCACGACTGGGGTGTTTTACACGAAATTCACTAACCATAGTATCTTTTGCACCTTTTAAAACAGCTTCAAATTTTTCTTTTAGGTTTTTCTTATCCGATTCGTGAACGTTGTCAAGCAGATTTTCCCATTTGAATTTATTGTTTCCGGCAGATAAAAACTCCCATTCTTCATCTATGCTAAGCGTGTCGTTTTTAAATTCATATTCGCAAAATGCCAGTCCTGAGTTTTGAACAGCCAGACTGAGTTTTTTCTTCTCTTCCTGCAGTCTGTTTTGTAGGAGTTTGATTTCGCTCAAATCGACAAAAGTATTCAAAATAGCTGGACTGCCGTCCATCATCATTTTTGTTGTTGTACGTAAAATTGGTATTTCTTCACCTTTTGTGTTGATAAGTATACTTTCAAAGCCCTCGGCGCTTTCAGGAATATTTTTCAACGATTTCAGAAAATTGTTTGACTTGTTTCCTAAAAGGGCATCGTCTGTAGTGTCAATAAGTTTACAGGCATATGGATTTGTGGTTATTATTGTTTCGTTTTTCGAACTGGTAATAATAATACCTACCTGTGCTTGTTCAAAAATATGTCTTTTCACGCTTTCGCTTGCTTCGAGTTCGTCGGTTTTTTTGTGATAATCGGAAATCATACGGGCAACCTCACCTAGTTCGGTTGTGCTTTTTACCAATGGGACAATGTCGTTCGACGTACCATTTTTTAGAGAGCTTGAAATACGTTTAAGTGGCGATATAACCCAAACAAGCAAAAACAGAATAAGAAAAAGCACTACAAGAAACATAGAAATTGTCATTAGTAACTTGTCTGTGGTGCCGGTTCTTTCCCACAACGACAGAAAAGGTAAATGCAATTCAACGTTTAGTGTTGCAATGGTGTTGTATTCATAATTATTAAGGTCGCGTGTAATTCTTACTGTTTGATTCGAAATTTCGGATAGTTGTTCTGATTTTTGTACAATGTTTATTTTTGAATTGTTAATTGTGTTTTCGTAGCGGTCAATCCATCGTTCATCTAAAAGCGAAGCCATTACAACATAACCGGTAATTTCTCCATTGTTGTTGGTGATACGGGTGGAATGGATAAAACTTGTGTTGTTATTGATGTTAATATAAAAGGATAGAATCTCGGATGAATTATTTATTTGGGATAAGCGGCTTGCTTCAAAAGGTAATTCAGAAGAAAATAAATTATTTATTGATTTGAAGTGAAACAACGAATTATCGGATTTGAAAAACCAAACTGCATCCACATTTTGATAGCGTAATAAATCTTCATGTAAATAAATATCGGTATAGTAGGGATCGGGAGTTTGTTCCATAAAAAGCATCGGAGTTAATGCATCGTTGCTTATTTCGGTCATAAAAGCAGTAAAACCTACGCCATAGGGATCAGGTTCGAGCATTTTATCAACCTGCACATCGTACTCCTCACGGATTGAGTTTTTTATTGTTTCAAATTCACTTACCGCTCTTACGTGAAAAAGAATTACCGATGCAAAAACAATAGCCAGTATTGCTACTATTAACCATATAAATCGCGAAAGTAGTTTCATATTGCTTTTCCTTATTAATGGAGTTCAAAAAATACAAAATATTTGTAACAAATACTTCCCTATTGGTAAATTATTTTTTGTAAATATAGAAAATTGAAGCTGTATAGTGGTTTTTATGCTTAATTATTGTTTGATTCTGTTTGATGAAATTATTCTGTCAACATATTTAATGCGGCTTCAATGATTGTATCAATGCCTTTCGATTCATCGGTTTTGTCGAGCATCACCTTGATATCGGCCGGTACGCCATTTTCAATGTGTTGGCCATGCGGCGTAATGGTTTGTGTTACCGAAAACCTGTAAAACCAACCATTGGGGAGTTCAAAAAACGCAGGAACGCCTCCGCCTCCGCCGGTTTGATCTCCTATTAGTGTTGCGTTAGGAATGTGTTTCATCATTTGAGCGAAAAAAGTTGTAGCACTGTAACTTTTCCGGTTACATAACACAACTACATTGCCTTTGAATTGTTTGCCATTTCGAGGATTTACCCTGAGTTCTACCCACGGAGAAAAATCATCGCCTTCAGTACCAATTTTTGTACGCTCGTTGGCATAAACTGTGCTTTGATTTGTGAAGCAAGCCGCTAGTTTATAAGCATTTTGGAATTTGCCACCCCCGTTATTTCTCACATCAATTATTACGCCTTTCAGCCCGTGGGCTCTTTCCATCAGTTCATCGAGATTTTTATCGCTATAGTTACTGCTGAACGATGAATACTGGACATACAAAACCGAATCGATAATTTGATTGTGGAATGGACCGGTTACAAAATAATCTTTTCCTAAATAGTGATGGTCGATTATTTTCTGATTAAAGTTATTGGGGTAGTTCTGAAACCATTCCCAGTTTCGGCTTCGATTAAAATCGGAGGTGAGGTTTACATGCCCATCGTGTAGTTCGAAAAGCATATCGGCTAACACGTTGAAAAGCCCCTGATCATTTAGTTCTTTATGAATTCGTATTGAATATTCGTCATATATTGAATCCCAGTCAATTCCTTTTAGTTCGAAATAAGAATATCGTTCGTCAATTACATTCCACATACTATTGAAATTATTTTCGGGAGTGTTTTCTGGATCGGGGCCAATGAAAGCTTGTTCGCAAGAAATTATCAGGCTAAATATTAGTAGTAGTGGGAGTATGTATTGTATGCTTTTAGTTTTTCTCATGCAATTGATATTTAGAGCTTTGATAAACGTGCTGAAAGAGTTAGTTTCCATGTGCCTGAAGCACGGGTGAGTGTAGTTATTGAATTGAGCTTAAGATAATCAAAATCGTAGCAAACCGTTAGCTTGTTACCCGATTGCATGTGGTAGCTCAGTTTAGGCCTGAAACCTAAATTCCATGCTTTGCCGGGATAAAACAATTCAGCAGATTCAGTAAAAGCATTCCAAAACGAATTGTTGTGCACAATGAAGCCTTTGGGTGCGTTTGTAGCAATCGATGGCCGCATAAAAAAGCCAATTAACTGCATGTGCGTAATTGCATTGGCGCTAAAATTTAAATTGAAAAGGCTAAATGGATAATGCAAACGAATTGCAGGTCCAAAACTGGTGTAGTAGTCGCTGCGTTCACTGAAATTGTCAAAAGATGAATTATTTCTCAAAGTCAGCGCATTAATATTCGACCAGCCGTAGTGCAGCATTTTGCTGTTTGCTCCATCGGCATGATAAAATGTGAACGTCTTTATACTGCTTGCCAATTCGCTTAATGGGTTATTTTTTGTATTGATAAGTTTGCTTCGCGTGTGATTGACTTCAATCCAATCGGTTCTTCTGTGAATTGTACGCTGATACTCGGCACCAAAATATATGCCCGGGCCTCTAAAACTCAGTGGCGACATTCCTTCGTCGCGCTGTGCCTGCATGTCGATGCCCAGGCGCGTGTTGAAAAATTGTACAGGCTGAGGTTTAGCCTCAAGCAATATAAAAAGAAAGCCTGCGAGCAGGAAATATTTTCTGAAAGTAATCACTTTTGTTGCTATTAGTGAAGATGTATTTATTTAGTTTCCATGTCTTTAAGCACCTTTTCTACTTCGTTTTGAGTTTTATAGAGTTTGTCTTTACAAAGTTTCAATAGAAAAGTTACTCGTTTCACTTTCTCTGCTAATTCGTCAATGTCGGGTTCATCGTTTTCAATTGAGTTTAGTATTTCTTCAATTTCAGAGATAGCTTCTTTGTAGCTTGTTTTTTTTTGTGTCATTATTTTTGTTTTTTTATTTCTGATTGAATTTTGCCTTCAAATAAAAGAGACTCAATTAAATCACCATCATTCAATTCGTGGTCAGACTTAATTGCTTTTCCGTTTTTCAAAGTTATACTAAATCCACGTTTTAGAATGGATTTTGGGTCAAGAATTTTGCAGCTTTTTTCGAGCCATATAAGCTTCGATTCCTCGTTATTCAGCTGTTGTTGTGTGATGTTCTTTGTTTTTTCGGCCAGTGTGTCAATTGTTTGCAAAGCATTTGTTGAATTCACTTTGCTATAGAATGCAGTATTTTGTAAGAGTGTGTTGAGCGTTGTTTGGTGTTTTGTAAAAAGAGTTTGTGTGTTGTATTTAATTTGATTTGAAATAGACGAAAGGTTGTTGTTTTCGCTATCAATTAGTTCGTTTATAATAGGTTCTAGTTTGCTTGTTCTTTTGTACAACTGCATCTGCGCTTTTTCTATACTCGCCTTTACTACAGGCTTAAAAAGTCTGAGGGCTTGGTTTACTCTGTTTTCTTCGTGCTTTAGGATATCATCTATTATACCCGCCAGTTCGGTTTCGAATGTATAAATTAATTCGTGTACAATATCAAATTTTTCAATTAGAAATTCGGCCACTGCAGTAGGTGTTTTCAGCTTTTTGTATGCAACCATGTCGGTAACCGATTCGTCTTTTTCGTGACCAATACCTGTTAGCACAGGCAGCGGAAATTGTGCCACATGGTAAGCCAGTTCATAATCGTCGAAACAACTCAAATCCATTTGAGAACCGCCCCCTCGAATAATTACGACCACATCGAAACGGTTTTCAATTGTGTAAATGTGTTCGAGAGCATCTATAATTGACTGTGCAGATTTTGTGCCCTGCATGTTGGCTTCGAAAAGTTGGGTGTTAAAACTGTAGCCGTTATTGTTGCTGTGCAACTGGTTCATGAAGTCTTCATAACCGGCCGAGGTGGGCGACGAAATAATGGCTATGCGTGAGGGTATGTCGGGAAAGTCGATCTCTTTATTCATGTCAATAATCCCGTCGGAAGTGAGTTTCTCAATCACTTCTTTTCGTTTACGAGCCATGTCGCCCAAAGTGTACGAGGGGTCAATGTCGGTAATGTTTACACTTAAACCGTAAGCTTCGTGGAAAGCTACATTTACATAAACCAGTACCTTAAGTCCCGCTGTCATTGACTGTCCGGTGGTTGATTCAAAATAGGGCTGTATAAACCTGAATTGCCACGACCATATTGTGGCTCTTGCACGGGCAATTATTTCATCGCTTGAATTGTCTTTTTCAACCAATTCAATGTAGCAATGCCCGTTGCGGTTTACTTTAATTTCGCCAATTTCGGCTACTACCCATAGGCTTTCGGGAAAAGCAAGTTGAAGTGAGTCTTTTATTTGTGAATTGAGTTGATATAGTGTGAGTTGCTTGTTCATGAATAGGATTATCTTGTGCTTCTTGTGAAAAATTGAGTTAGAGTTTTATGAGTTTAAATGAATGAATTTCTTTATCGCTATGAATAGTGGCAATATAAAATCCTGCTGGCATAACAGATATTTGAGGTAGCATGATTTCTGTTTTTGAAGCTTTTAATTCTTGTGAATAAATGGTGTTTCCATTTAGCTTACGAATATAAAAAGTTGAATTATTATTAGCGCTATTAACTATAAGCGAGGTGGTAAACGGATTGGGATATACTGAAAAATTGGAGTCGTGGCAAATGAAGTTGTTTGATGAATTGGGGTCGCCTGTATGATTTTTTATTATTTCGGGTAGCGAAATAAAGTTTGGAATTCCGTATCCATATTCGCTTGAATGTGCTGGAAATGAGTTTCCAATTTGCCTGATGATATGCATAATTTCGGCTCCGGGTTTTTCAGGAAATATTCCAGCCATACATGCAGCCATGCCTGCAATTAGCGGCGATGAAAACGAGGTTCCATTGCTTTTTGCTATATTTCCTGTTTGAGTAACTATTGTAACTTCTTGTCCCATGGCGGCAAGGTCGGGTTTGGGAAGAGCATCGGGTTCCGAGAATCCCCGCGATGAGAAAGATGAAATATAGCCGTTGGCATTTACCGCAGCCACACACAGTACCTTTTCGGCTTCCGAAGGCGCCACTATATGTCGCCATGCGCTGTTGCCTGAATTTCCGGCGCTGCAAACTACAATCATGCCTTTGTCTACAGCTTTATTTGCCGCACGCGATATGCGCAAGGTATTGCCATCGTAAAGATCGTAGGGGTGGTTGAACTCGGGGTTGTCGAAAGTGCTGTATCCAAGCGAAGTATTGATTACATCGCAGCCGGCACTATCGGCAAATTCAGCGGCTATAATCCAGTAATCTTCTTCAATTGGCCATTCCGTGCGTGCATCTTCACTTCGTAAAAGCCAGTAAGAGGCATCGGGTGCAACTCCAAGCATTTGCCCGGGCAGGTTAGCTGCAAGTACTGATAGCACCATGGTTCCATGGGCGTGCTCCTTGTACACATCACCTAATGGATTGACAAAGTCGAAAGTGCCCAGGATTCTATCATATGTGAATAAAGAATCGAATGCCGGAAGCACATTCACGTTACTAAAACCTGCATCAATAATGGCAACATGAACTCCTTTGCCACGCGAATATTCATGAACAACTTGCCCGTTAAGCATTTCAATTTGCCTGAATGCTTGCCCGTATGTTTGATCAATAAGTGTGTCGGGGGCTGAAAATTTTTCCGAGGTACTTTTTAGTATACTGCCTTTTCGCAATTCATATTTGTCGACAAACGATGGTTTGAAAACCGAATCGATATCTATTTCGGAAGGCAGATATGCTATTGCTCCATTCATCCATCGACTGGTGTGTTTTATTTCGAATCCCAGCTGTTTCAGTGAATCGGTAAAAAGCGGGTTTACAGGCAAATCGGTCGAATCGGGTTCGATTCCATGCCTTGCTCTTCTTTCGAGTGCTCTTTCTGATAAATAATATTCGGGTTGTGAAAGAGAGTAGGGAGTATCGGTTTTAGTGTTTAACTGTATCCAATACAGGTAGTTGTCGGCATACAAGGTAAGCGAAAACAGTAGAAAAAAAAGTATGCTTATTGTTTTGAACATTGCTTCTCAGAAATAAAAAAGCAAGATAATAAACAATTATCAAATAACGATGATTGAAGGCTTATTCCATATTTTTGAGAACTTGTTTTTGAGGATCAGCGGCAAATTATTCCGCCACCTACTACATCTCGCCCTTCGAGGAATACGGCCGATTGACCCGGGGTAATGGCCCAAGCACTTTCGTAGAATTCAACTTTGATTTTATCGCCGTGCTGTGATATTCGGCTCAAAGTGCCTTTGTTGTTGTACCTTATTTTGGTAGTTACTTCCATTTCGCCTTCAATATGAGCATATTTCATCAGGTTGATGCTGTCAACCCATAGCTCTTTTCGGTTCAGCTCTTCGCGGTCGCCAAGTACCACGGTATTGGTTTCGGGGTTAATGTCGACCACGTACATGGGGCGGCCAAGTGCAATTTCGAGACCTTTACGCTGGCCAATGGTGTAAAAAGGGTAGCCTTTGTGCTTGCCCAATACTTTTCCCGTTATGTCTTTATAGTCACCTTCGCCCACTTTATCGGCCAAATCGGGTACACGTTCTTTAATAAAACGCCTGTAATCGTTATCGGGTATAAAGCAAATTTCTTGACTTTCGCGCTTTTTAGACATTTTTTCGTATCCCTTTCCCAGTGCTATTTTACGTACTTCGGGTTTTGTTAAATTACCTAGGGGGAAAAGCGTTCGCTTTAAATCATCCTGCGAAATTTGCCATAGGAAGTAGGTCTGGTCTTTATCATCGTCGTCGCCCTGAATTAAATAATAGCGACCGTTTTTATCTCCAATCTGGGCATAATGTCCCGTTGCTATAAAATCGCATCCTAATTCGTCGGCTTTTTTTATCACTTCACCCCACTTGATTACACGGTTGCAAATCACGCATGGGTTTGGAGTGCGCCCCGAGAGATATTCGCGTACGAAGTCGGAAATCACGGTTTTATCAAATTCTTTCCTAATATCGAGCACTGAATGTCCAAAACTGAGGTCGTTGGCCAGTGCTTTGGCTTCAAAAATGGCATCCACACTGCAACAGCCGGTTTGTTTTTCCATGCAGGCAGGAGCTATTGCATCGTAAGGGCGGTAAGTAAGCCCGTGCAATTCATATCCTTCTTCTTTCAAAAGCATGGCAGCTACCGAGCTGTCAATGCCCCCGCTCATACATAGTAATACTTTTCCTTTCGACATTTTTCAATATTTTAAACAGAATGCAAAGTAAATAAAAATAATTAAGACATTTTAGTCTTTTAAGGTGGTGTTATTCTTAAAGTACCGAAAAAAAACAGAATGTTATTGTAAATCTATCAACTTATGTTTTAATTAGCATTCTTAAATGTCAAAGAGCAAAAATGAAGGTGTTAATCATAGAAGACGATCCAACTTTGAGTCAAAACATTTGCGGTGCATTTGAATCTGAAGGAATAATTACCGAAAAAGTATTTGATGGATTAATAGCTGAAAAACTTCTAAAAAAGAATAGCTATGATTGTATCGTTATGGATATTAACCTGCCCGGAAAGAACGGTTATGATTTATGCCGTGAATTTCGGTTGGAAAATAAACATACGCCCGTATTGCTGCTGACTGCATTTGGTGACTTGGAGGATAAAATAAAAGGTTATGATTGCGGAGCCGATGATTATCTCACAAAGCCTTTTTACATGCGAGAACTCATTTTAAGGCTTAAGGCTCTTGTGAAAAGGACTAGTATATCGGTAAAGCCTCAGAATGAAAATATTTCATTAAACGATATTACTATCAATAAATTATCTAAAAAAGTTTTCAGAAATGGAGTAGAAATTAAATTAACTCCCCGAGAATATCAAATTCTTTTAATGCTGATGGAAAAGGGGGGAGATATTGTTTCTAAATCGGATTTGGTAAAAAGTATTTGGGGATATTCATTCGATGCCAATACAAATACAATTGAAGTGTATATAAACTTTTTAAGAAATAAAATTGATAAGCCTTTCCAAAAGCAGTCAATAAAAACAAAAGTAGGATATGGTTATTATCTTGACCTGGAATGAAAATAAGAAATAAAATACTCATATATTTTTCTACAACAGTAATTGCGCTTACAGCAGTTTCGTTTACAATAATTTATTTTCTTTTTTCCGATTACAGAGAAGAAGAATTCCTGCAACAGCAAAACGAAAGAATTATCACAACCTTGCAGTTACTTACCGAGCTAAAACAAGACGATGAAGACATACAAGAAACAATGGATATTCTTACAATATATGATTTTTATGACGAAAAGCTGTTGATTTTTAATGAACAAAAAGAATCATTATATATTAGTAAAGAAGATATTCCTAATCCCGATATTGAAAGTGTTTTAAGTAATTTATCGCCTCAAAACGAGTGGTTTAAAACCAAAGAGGGTAAGTATGATATTATTGGCACTCATACAATTAAGAAAGGAAAAAGCTATTATGCAATTAGTAAGGCTTATGATGATTTTGGCTTTACAAAAATGTTTTTCCTGAGAAATGCTTTAGCTGCAATTTTTTTGTTTATAGTTTTCACTGTAATTTTTGTTTCACAGGTTTTATCACGTAAAATATCAAAACCAATTACTACCTTAACCGAAAAGTTAAATAATTATGACCTTGGTGTTGAGTCGAATGAATTAATAATTGAAACCTCATCGTTTGAAATTAAGCAACTAACAGAACGCTTTAATGAGTTGTTGAAAAAAACAAACGAAGCCTTTGCTTTTCAAAAACACACAATTCATCACATTTCCCATCAGTTGAGAACCCCTATATCTGTTCTGGTTTCTGAACTTGAGCGAGTTAGTGCTTTGTCAGCAGCGAAAGAAATAAAGCCTGAGATTGAAAAGCAAGCAATTAAAGCAAAATCATTAGGCAGCATTATCAATGCTTTACTTCAAATATCAAAAATTGAATCAGGGCAACAAATTAAAGTACAGCCCTTACGGATTGATGAAATGTTTTTTGATGTAATTGAAGAATTTAACTCCATATTTCCTGACTTTCATTTTGAAGTGAATTATACGCCGGATGAAGTGTTTGAAAACAGGCTTCTAATAAATGTAAATCAAGTTCTTATTCGTCAGGTAGTTCAAAACTTACTTGAAAACTGTGTGTCATACAGTAACAATTCAAAAGCGTCAATTATATTTGATTGTTCCGACCGGAGTACTTTAAAAATTCAAATTTATAATGCCGGTAATCCGATTTCGGCCGAAGAAGAAAGTTTACTTTTCAACCATTTTTTCAGAGGTAAGAATAGTAAAAGAAAGATAGGATTTGGTCTTGGTCTGGTTTTAGCAAAAAAAATTCTAGAACTTAACTCTGCAACAATTGCATACGATAATCCTTCGGGCAATGTCAATTTATTTGAGATTTGCTTCCCATTAAGTTAATTTTTATCCGTTTTAAGGTTATTTTAAGGTCTATATCCTGATTTTTGCATTTCATTTTTCAAAGCAAATAATAATGGATATAATTAAGTTGATAAAACTAATTCTGATTTTTCTTTTGTTTTGTAACACTGCAAAGTCGCAGGATACACTAAAAATTAGCATAGGGCAATGTGAAGCTATTTTCTTGCAAGAAAATTTATTGCTAATGGCTGAGCGACTCAATATTGATGCCAGCGAAGCTCTTATTCGCCAGGCACGTTTGTGGGATAATCCTGAAATAACTTTGGAGCATCAAATTATTAACCGTAATGAAGCTGGCTTTTTGGGTTTTACCCCAACCGATAATACAATTTTTGAGATAGAACAGCTTATTCGAATTGGTGGTAAACGCAGTAATATGATACGCCTGCTTGAGCTGGAAAAAGTACAGGCAGAATACCGCTTTGATTTATTACTACGTGAATTTAAGCGTGCATTGCGAGAGACTTATTTCAGTCTGGCATATCTAAACAGAATAGAAAATCTTTATAAAGAACAAATAGATGCCTTGGATAATATTTTGCTGAGCTTTTCAGAGCAGTATGAACGTGGAAACATTTCGAGAATTGAAGTAATGAGAATACACAGTTTATTGTTAGAATTGGAAGAAGAGTACAGCATAGTTTTAAGCAAAAGGCAAGAAGCCCAAAATACGATGAAGGTACTTTTGCAAATGGACAATCAAATACCTTTACCCGTGTTGCCTGATTATGTAGAACCGGCAATAATGTCTGTAACAGAATCGGAAATTAATAATTTGCTTAGCGTTGCAATTAAATCGAGATCGGATTTGATGGCTATGCACGCTTCTACTGATGCTGCACATCAAATGTTGAAGCTGGAACACACAAGTGCGATTCCCGATTTAACAGTAGGGCTTGTTTATGACCGCTTAGACGGTCCTGTGGATAATTATTTCGGTTTAAGTTTTAGCTTGCCTTTACCTTTGTGGAATAGAAATCAGGGGAACATTCAAGTTGCCCGCTATCAAATTGAACAAAAAGAATTGATGCTTAAAGAAAAGGAGCAACGAATTCGGATGGAAGTTGCTGAATCGGTGCAGCGTTATAACCGGGCCTTGCATCTGCTTGAGCGATTGGATGGTTCCTTTGAAGAAGACTTTTCAAATATTATAGATGTTTTGCATAAACAATACTTGAATGGCGATATCAGGCTTATCGAGTTTGTTGATTTTTATGCATCGTTCAGAGAAGGTATAAAGCGCAATATTAATATTCAGAAAGAATATTTAAACGCAGCAGAAGAATTAAATTTTACAATTGGACAAGATATTATTCAGTTTAACTTCTAATAACTATTCTATGTTAGAAAAATATAAATTATTTATTATTTCCGTTTTATTAATGGCTAGTGTGCTTTTCTTTTCATGTTCGGGTGAAGAACTTGAGACTGAGAATAAAAAAACTTCCTATTGCCTGCCTGAGTCGATGGCAGAAAAAATAGAAATTGAAGTAGCCCATAATGCAGAAGCATATCGAATATTGAATTTGCCGGGACAAATAACAGTAAATAAAGATAAGGTTTATCGATTGTATCCGGCAGCCGGAGGTGTTATTTCGGAGGTGCATGTAAGAATGGGAGATGAAGTTAAAAAAGGACAAGCTTTGGCAACCATACAAAGTCCCGATATAGCAGCATTTAAGCGAGATAAATTATCGGCTGAATCATACAAGTCCATCTCAAAACGTAATCTTGAAATGGCTGAGTCTCTACATGATGTAGGGGTATATTCGCAGCGAGATTTAAAAAAGGCAAAAAGCACCTTTGAAGGAGCTGTTTCAGAGCTGAACCGTTTAAGAGAACTCCAAAAAGTTCTTGGATTGATTGATAATCAGACTAACTATACGATTAGAGCACCAGAGGCAGGTATTGTTGTTGAAAGGAATATCAACCCGGGTATGACTTTGAGATCGGATGATGAACATGTATTTACCATTTCAGATTTAAGAGACGTTTGGGTTATTGCCAATGTAGCTGAAAGTGACATTTCTAATGTGAATGAAAAAGATACTGTTACCATTTCTACTATGGCTTACCCAAATAAAAAAATTAGCGGAGAAATAGTTCGTTTGTCTAATGCCGTAAACCCCGAAAGCAGAACAATGGAGGCGATTGTTGAGCTGATGAACACAGATTATTTACTCAAACCGGGTATGTTTGCCAATGTTTTTATGAAAGTTAACACTTCGGGTATTTATCCTGCCATTAATAGCAATGCTTTAATTTTTGATAACAACAGATATTATGTAGTGGTTTACAGTTCAAACTGCGACTTAGAAGTTCGGGAAGTTGAAGTAAGCAGCCAAAATGGAGAAAAAGCATTCATACGTTCGGGCATTGAAGCAGGCGAGAAAATTGTTTATAACCAACATTTGTTGATTTATAATGAATTAAATATGCAAAAGGCAAGAAGATGATTTGGCAGGATATTTAATTTCTTATTTGCCGAGTTTTAAAAAATAATTAATATGAATTGGATTAATAGAATTATAGAATTCTCAGTACGAGAGCGCGTATTGATCATCATTATATCGTTTGTTTTATTTCTGTCTGGTCTTTATGCTTTTACGCGGTTAAATATAGAGGCTTATCCCGACCCATCTGCCCCGTTAATCGAGGTCATTGCCCAAAATCCGGGTTGGTCGGCCGAGGAAATGGAGCGCCAAATTACAGTACCCCTCGAAATAGAATTGAATGGTATTCCCGGTATTGATGTAATTCGTTCCATTTCACTTTTCGGTTTGAGTAATGTAAAAGTATATTTTGAGTGGGGAACAAACTATGATGCAGCACGTCAGGAAGTTTTAAACCGTCTGCAAATGGTTGATTTGCCCGAAGGTGTTAATCCTGAGCTTTCTCCCTGGTCTGCATTAGGGGAAATATATCGTTATCAGCTGGTTGGCGAAGGATACAGTGTCATGGAGCTTAAAGAAGCTCAGGATTGGATATTGGAAAGACAATTCAGGCAAGTTCCGGGAATAATAGACGTAGTTGGATTTGGAGGATCAACAAAAGAGTTTCATATAGATATTGATCCGAACAAACTAATTGCCTACGGCATAACCATTGCCGATGTTATGGATGCATTAGAAAAAAGTAATTCTAATGTTGGAGGAAATTATCTGAATATTGGAGAGCAAAGCTATAACGTGAGGGGCGTAGGTTTATTCAGAAACCTTGACGATATCGCCAATGTTATGGTGTCTGAATTTAATGGTATTCCGGTGTATGTGAAACAGCTTGGAGAGGTAAATATTGGCAATAAAGTTCCATTAGGTAAAGTAGGCAAAGACAATAACCCTGATGTTGTTACTGGTATTGTAAATATGCATCGCGGACAACGAACTCTTCCGACACTCGAAAGAGTCAGGGATAAGGTAGATGAAATAAATGCCGGGGGTATATTGCCTGATGGGATGAAGATAGAACCCTATTACGATAGAACAGATCTTGTTAATGTAACAACCTCAACGGTTCAGAATGTTTTAATTGCAGGTATGGTACTGGTTGGCTTTGTTATGATTGCTTTTTTGGGTAATTTCAGAGCAGCTCTTGTTGTGTCAATATCTATACCGCTGGCTCTTCTAACTACTTTCATCATAATGGTAATAAGAGGCGATTCTGCCAATCTTATTTCAATGGGTGCTCTGGATCTTGGTATTCTTGTTGATGCATGTGTTATTATTATCGAAAATATTCACAGGAAACTTTCAGAAAAAAGCTTTGATAAAACACACGATATTAAGAAAACCATTATTGAAGCAGGTAAACAAGTTTCTGGTTCAATTTTTATTTCAATGGTAATTATAATTGCTGCATTTATTCCGCTATTCACTATGCAGGGTGTCGAGGGGCGAATATTCGGGCCATTGGCAATTACCTATGGAATAGCTCTTGCCGCAGCTCTTTTCCTGTCATTAACCTATGCACCTGCCTTAGCTTCTTGGCTGTTTAAAGGTAAAACTCAACAAAAAGAAACATTTCTTGTGCGTTGGTTAAATCGAATGTTTTCACCAATAATTGAGAGATGCATAAAATGGCCAAAAACAGTATTGCTTTCCGGAATTCTTGTGTTGGCAATTATAGTATCCACAATTCCGTTTATAGGAGGTGAATTTATGCCCAGCCTTGAAGAGGGAAATATGTGGATACGCGGAACTATGCCTAATAGTATTTCTTTTAATAAAGCAGAAGAAATGACCGATGAGATGAGGTCGATTATTTTGGAGTACCCTGAGGTTAATACTGTAGTTAGTCAGCTTGGCCAGAACGATGAAGGCACCGAAGCTATTAGCTGGTTTAATGTAGATATGTTTGTTGATCTGAAACCCGAAAGAGAATGGCGTAGTGGGCTCGATAAAGAATTACTAATAAAAGAAATGCAACACAGCTTATCTCAAATAAGTGGAGTATCATTCAGTTTTTCTCAGAATATTCAGGACAACGTGGAGGAAGCAATGGCGGGTGTGCGCGGAGAAAACGTAGTGAAAATATTTGGAGATGATTTAGTAACACTTGAACGATTAGCTTTTGAAATTGAAGATGCAATGCGTCCTGTTGAAGGTGTAACTGATTTATCTGTTTACACAAACCTTGGGCAACCAAACTTGCTGGTTCAAATAGACCGAAAAAGGGCAGCCCGTTATGGCGTTTTAGCCGATGATGTAAATAAAATAGTTCAGGCTGCAATAGGAGGGGAGTCTGTTACTCAGTTAATTGACAGAGACAGGCGTTTCGATGTAAAAGTTCGCTTGTTGCCCGAATACCGAAACACAAAAAAGGCCATTGAGAACATTCCAATTCGCAGTGGCATGGGCTATATTCCTTTGAAAGAAGTGGCTGATGTAATTGTTCAATCAGGTGCATCGTTCATTTACCGGGAGTCTAATGCACGTTATATTCCTATTGCTTTTAGCGTGCGTGGCAGAGACTTGCAAAGCACTATATCGGATGCAGAAAGCCGTATATTGAAAAATGTAGCACTCCCTTCGGGATACAGATTAGAATGGGCCGGTGAGTTTCAGCAATTAAAAGAGGCACTCGACCGATTAAAGATAGTAGTGCCACTTACCCTTTTACTTATATTATTACTTTTATATGGGAATTTTAAAAATGCAACCGATCCTTTAATTGTTTTGGCTTCGGTACCCTTTGCACTCATTGGCGGCATATTAGCATTATTAATTACCGGTACCGATTTAAGTATATCGGCAACAGTTGGATTTATATGTGTTTTAGGAGCTGTTGTTCTTAATGGTGTTATACTTGTTGGGTTTATTAATAGCCTAAGAACGGAAGGGTTAACTCTTTATAGAGCAGTAGTGGAAGGTTCTAAACTTCGTTTGAGAGCTGTAATGCTGGTATATATTTCAACCGGTATTGGTTTATTACCGGCAGCAGTTGCTGCCGGAATTGGCTCCGAAATACAAAAACCTTTGGCTCAGGTGGTTGTGGGTAGCATGCTTACTGCTCCGCTTGCTACACTTATCATTTTACCTGTTTTGTATTTGTTGGTATATAGGTGGAAGAATAATGGCTTGCTGGGCTTATCTTTCAGAAATGTAAATTTTTAATCAACGGGTATTTAATCATCAGTAATTCAGTAATTTGATTATTGTTGTGAAAAATATAAAAATTAAATCATTAATACTCCCTTTGTGCAATGTGGCTTCTTTTGACTATTTTTGTGCAAAATTAGAAAAATGGCATCGTTCAACGACTTAAAATTAACCAAATCGGTATTAAAATCGATAGATGAAATTGGTTTTATAGTTCCCACACCAATTCAGGAGCAGGCCATACCTGCAATCAAATCGGGGCAGGATTTATTGGGCATTGCCCAAACCGGAACCGGTAAAACCGCAGCTTATATACTTCCAATTTTAACCCGTTTGGTGAAGGCCGAAGGGGAAGATCCCCGTGTGGTAATACTGGTGCCTACCCGTGAACTTTCGATACAAGTTGGCGAAGATCTGGAAGAGCTTTCGCAGTTTACAAACATAAGGCATGCCGCTGTTTACGGTGGAGTTGGCTGGACAAAACATGCAGAGCTATTGGCTAATGGCATTGACATTTTAGTGGCTACACCGGGTCGTTTGCTCGATTTATACAACCATAATACATTGAATCTGAAAAAGGTGAAGATGTTGGTGATAGACGAAGCCGACCGTATGCTTGATATGGGCTTTATGCCCCAGCTGAAAAATATTTTCGACCGATTACCTTCTAAAAGGCAGAATTTGCTGTTTTCAGCAACTTTCTCGGAGAGTGTGGAAAAATTAACCGAAGAATTTCTCGTATTTCCATTGAAAGTAGAAGTTTCTCCATCGGCCACACCGGTTGAACTGGTAAAACAGTATGCATACCAAGTTCCCAACTTCAGGACCAAACTAAACCTGGTTTCCCAGTTATTGAAGAATGATGAAGAATTTAGTAAAGTTATTGTTTTCTGCCGCACAAAAGTCTCAGCCGAAGCGGTTTTCAAGGTGATTAAACGAAAATCGGAAGGAGAGAAGCGCTTACTTCACTCAAACAAGGGACAAAGTGCCCGAATAAATGCCATCAATGCTTTTAAAAACGACGAAGTACGCATCCTCATTTCTACCGATGTGTCGGCGCGTGGAATTGATGCCAGCAAGGTAACGCACGTTATCAATTTTGATGTGCCCACCAGCTACGACGATTACATACACCGCATTGGCCGTACTGCCCGTGCCGGTAACGACGGTGTGGCTATTACCATGCTCGACCCTTCGGAAGAGTGGCATTTTGGGAAAATCCAAAAACTAATACGTATGAGTGTGCCCGTGGTTGATTTACCCGAAGGGATGGAAATTATTCCTTCAACAAAAGACGAAAGCCAAAAGCAGCTTCGCGAAATTGACCGTCAGCGCAAAATTGACGATCCCACATTCAAAGGTGCGTTTCACGAGAAAAAGGTGCATTTCAGCAACGACAAACGAAGCTTTTTCGATAAATTCGCCCGCAAAAAGAAATCACAAAAGCGCCGTACCCGTAGAGGGTAGATTGCTGGCGACTAGTCATTGTATGCTGGTTGCTGCCTTGTTCGCCGTAGGAGGGGATGCTGGATGCTAGTTTACTGCGTTTTTATAATTTGTTATTTGTAACATGAAATTTTTAACCCATAGCTAGCAAAAAGCAATTGACCACTGACTGATGACTTCCCATTCGTAATTCGTATTTTGCAACACGTAATTTAATTTACGCTTCCATTTCTTTCTGAAAGGCAACCATTTTAATGGCTGTAATGGCAGCTTCGTCGCCTTTATTGCCCAATTTGCCGCCTGCACGGTCAAGTGCTTGTTGTTCAGTGTCGGTAGTTAGAACACCAAAAATCACAGGCAAATTGTAGTTCATGTTGAGTTGAGTAGCTCCTTGTGTGACTCCATGGCAGATAAAATCGAAATGACGTGTTTCACCTTGTATTACGCACCCCAAAAGCAGTATTGCATCCGCATCGGTATATTCGGCAAAAAATTGTCCGCCCATGGTGAGTTCAAAGCTTCCGGGCACATGTTTGATAAAAATATTTTCGTCCTTAGCACCGTGTTTCTTCAGTGTATCAACAGCTCCTTGTGCTAATGCACCTGTTATTTGGTAATTCCATTCGGCTACAACAATTCCAAATTTCATTCCTGCTGCACTAGGTACAGTATTGATGTCGTATTCCGATAAATTTTTTGTGGCCATAGTATTCAAATTTTTAACAAAGAAAATAAAAAACGGGCTGACTTAAGTAGCCGCCCGTTAATATTTATAACAAAATTGATTGATTATTTTTGTTGCAAGCGAGCAATATTTTTTTCAACATTAACCGCATCGGTATTGTTTGGATATTCTTTTCTGATATCTTTCAAAATTTCCAAAGCCTTTTGCTTGTCTCCTTCAGCTTCGTGAACCAATGCTAATTTCGACATAATAAACGGAGTAGTAAGATTATTGTCGTTTTGTTTTAATGCATTGTTGTAGGCCGAAATTGCACGCTTGTAATTTCCAAGCTCAACATGAGCATCGCCAATTGCCGATTGTTTGAGCGGAGATAAAAGAATATCTTTTGTTTTGAATTTACTTAAGTAGTCGATTGCAAGTTCGTATTCGCCAAGGTGCAAGTACGAAATTCCGGCATAATATCTTGAAAGTTTACCTGCTTTAGTTCTGCTGTAATCGTCAATTATGTCCAAAAATCCCAGCGACATTCCATCTCCATTTAATGCTAACTCGAAGTTGTCGTTGCTAAAATGAATCTGCGCCTGAAACATTTGCTCTTGTGCTTCAACATTTTTGGGGGCAATGTGGAATCGTTGTATTCCCAAAAATCCCAATATTACTATGATAATCCCAACTATTACATACAAAACCAAATTCAAATGGTTTTCGAGGAATTGTTCGGTTCTAGTTAGAGTTTCTTCAACATCTTTAAAACCGTCTTCGCGTTTCTTATTCTTTGCCATTGCTAAATACTGTTTTTACAATTGTGCACAAAAATAATTTTTTTTGCCTTAAACCACTCAAAAAGCTACACAATTTTTGAAAGATATGTGTTTTATGGCAAAAGTTGATTCGATAATATTTCTTAAGTGTTATAATTACAAATACTTAGAAAGTATATGTTAAAGTGAATCCATTTGCAAGAGTTAAGGTATCGAGCCAGGGGGATATGTTTATTTTGAAATAATTGTGATGGATTGCATATTTAACAATGTCGAAAACAAATAGAAAACCACCTTGAAGAATTAATGAGTTTCCGTAACCTGTTAAGCGCATACTGTGATTTGTATAGCGGTTTGCGAGTTCTTTTAGGTAAAATCCTGTCATAATATATCCCACATCTAGTCCGGCATTGAATAAAAATGCTCGTTTATAACTTTCAGTAATGTTGATAAATTCTGAAATAGTTGACCAGTCTTTTTCGGCGCCAAAATAGCCAATGGCCGCAATTGTGATATTTACAGTATTCCATGCGGCATTCATTTGCCAAAAGTATTTTTTTGGGCTTGGTTCTCCAAAAGAAAGTATGCTGCCAGCAATTAAGTTTGAAACGCCCCATGTGCCAAGTACCATCATTCCGTATTGATTGGTTCGCGAAAGTTCGCTCATCATTTGATTAGGATCGTGAGTTGAATTGTCTAAAGCATACAGCGAATAAACAGAACTTAAAAGTATAATTGCAAGAAAAATTTTATTTTTCATTATTGTTTTTCTTTAATAACACATTTTTCTATTATGTGTTCATATTGTATCTTTCTAGTCAATAATTTTTACCAATTTTGCTCAAAATTGAATACATGCATTTACAATCGTTATCAATATTAGATTTCAAGAATATAGAACAAGCCGATTTTGTTTTTTCTGAAAAACTGAATTGCTTTTTAGGCGACAACGGAGCCGGAAAAACAAATTTGCTTGATGCCATTTATTATTTATCGTTTACAAAGGGTTTTTTCAATTCAATTGATGCTCAAAATATTCGTCATCATCGTGAAATGTTCATGTTGCAGGGCAAATACATTCGTAGCGATGAAAACGAAACCATATCGGCAGGTTTTAAAATTGGACAAAAAAAGCAAATAAAACGAAACAGGAAGCTGTATAAAAAGCTAAGCGATCATATTGGCCTTTTCCCATTGGTTATGATTTCGCCTTCGGACATTTCCCTTATAAGTGGTGGGAGCGACGAGCGCCGCAAATTCATGGATGGCGTTATCTCGCAATTCGACCGCATTTACCTCGATACACTTCTTCGATATAACCGTACGCTATTGCAGCGGAATAATTTGTTGAAGCAATTTTTTGAAAAGCGCTTTTTCGATGAAGACACTCTTTCGGTTTACGATGAACAATTAGCCGAACTGGCTGGTGTAATTCACAAAAAACGGGAGCTGTATGTCAACGAAATAACTCCGGTATTTCAGTCGTTCTACACCTTCGTTTCAGGTGGCAATGAAACGGTGGGACTAAGTTATCAGTCGTGCATGAACGAAGGTGATTATAGCCGGCAATTGCTTGCTTGCCGTAATCGCGACCGAGCTGCTCAGCATTCAACATTGGGCATTCACCGCGACGACTTGCTTCTTGAGCTGGGCGATTTTCCGATGAAGAAAATTGGATCGCAAGGACAGCAAAAAACCTATTTGCTTGCACTAAAACTAGCCCAATTCGATTATTTGAAAAATGCCAGTGACATTAAACCCATTTTGTTGCTCGACGATATTTTTGACAAACTCGATGCCAAGCGAGTTTCTAAAATTATTGAATTGGTAACGGAAGCACGCTTCGGGCAAATATTTATTACCGACACTGATCGTGAGCATCTTGCTTATATTCTTGATAAAATGAATACCGAACATTTGATATTCAAAATTGAAAACGGTAAAATTGTCGGTAAATGAGAAGAAAAGAAACGCAAAAAATTAGCGACATACTTAAAGATGTAGTTAAAAAGTCGAGCTATGAACAGAAAATTTTTGAAACCCGTTTAGTTTCAAATTGGACAAATGTACTGGGGCCGGGAATTGCCCGTTCCACCTCCGAAATTTATATCAAGAATAAAACGCTTTTTGTGAAAATAGAATCGCCGGTTGTGAGGCACGAGTTGTTTATGATGCGGTCGAGAATTTTAGCAGCCTTGAATGAAAGTGTGGGGCAACAGGTAATTTCGAATATTCACTTTAGTTAGTTTCCTGAAAAAATCATTTATAGTTTTGTGCTTTTATGGAGTTGTATCCGGTATTCACGCGGAGTATAACCTGTGTATTTTTTGAACACTCGTGTAAAATGTGCTGCCTCGTTGAAACCTGTATTATACATGATTTCTGAAATGTTACTTTTTTTATCGGCTAAAAACTCACAGGCTTTGTGTATTCGGTATTCGTTTAAAAAAGTAATGAAGGTTTTTCCTGTAATTTGCTTAAAAAACCGACTGAAAGAACTTTCGGTAAGGCCTGTAATATTGGCTATTTCGCATAGTTGTATTGGACGATGATAATTATTTGTCACAAAAAGGTTTATTTGCGAAACTCGGGTGTAGGAGTTTGAATCTTTGTCGTAATAAACTGCACTGGCATTGAGTAGTGTGTAGTCGTTTGTGTTCGAAAGTGTTTTCAGTATTTCAAGTAAACTCACGAATCTTGAATATGAATCCAGACTTTCAAAATTTTCGAGCTTGTATTTCAATTCGTTTTTTACCTCATTCCCGAAGAAGATACCCTGTTTTGAGCGTAAAAGCAAATTATTAATGAATTTAAGTTCCTGAAATTCACATACTTTATTTTCCAGGAAATCGCGGCTCATTTGTATTACTACGGCTATGTTATCCTCAAAATCGAAATTACCCATGTTCGAATGCGGAATATTAGGCCCGATTAGAAGCAGCGTGCCATTGGTATATTTTGAATGGTGGCTTCCTATGTGCTGTTCCGATGAACCATTTTTTATGTACACAATTTCATATTCGGGGTGTATGTGCCAAAAAGGTTCAGTGGCGCCGTATGCATCGCAGGTATACGAAAACGAGTTTCCTGGAATGGGTTGTATTGTTTCAAAAATAGGATTCATCGTAATTTGATATTTCAATTTGCTTGTGTTATAAATAACAAAATAAATCAAAATTCTGATAATATTAGTTAAAATATTACACAATATACTTCATATATTTGTAGCGTTGAAAATTGAAATTAACCTGTTTTTCAATATTGCATTCTGTAACAGATTTATGCAGAATTTATATTTATCGTTGATTAGTAAGTATTTGTAGAGGTGGTTGATTTTAACTTATACGGAAGTTAGAATTAGACCAAAAAAAGAGGCCGTCTTGTTTATGAGATAGCCTCTTTTTGTAATGTGTTATCTACAGGATTTAGAATTTGAAATTCAAGCCAACTCCAAGCATTTGCTTAAATTGCACTTTTGCAACATTGTCAACCGGGTCTTTTATATCGGCATCGTAAAGCAGTCTAGTGTCGATTTGAGCACTCAGGTAGTCATTAATTTTCAAGTTAAACGCTACCTTCCAATCCACATCTACATTCTCGGGGTTTTCGAAATAATTTGAGAAAAGTCCCAATTCGCTGCTTAGTGAAACATTGGTGAAAATCTCTTTCGAAAACAAAGCCTTTAACGAAGCACCCATTTCAATACGAAAATTGTCATCGCTTGATGCTAAACCGTAATTAGTGGCATCAATGTCGGGGTCGTTTACAATTGTGAGCTTCCCGGCAGCAGGCGAAATCATCATGGCAAACCAATCAGTTGGTTTGTAGTCCATACCTAATGACACCACTAAATGTGCAGGTGCAAAAAAGTTTGACGTTTTAATTGTATTTGTAGCATCGCTGTATCCAGGTGCAAATTGCGAGATAAACGACAAGGAAGCACTATAGTTCCATTTTTCGCTGGCTCTGACTCCTAATTTCGATTGTAAATCAATAATGTCCTCGTTTTTTTGTATCACCAAACCTTCAACTTTTGAAAGTCCATAGCCCAGATCAATTCGGTTGTCCCAGGAAATGTTTTCTTTTTTGTAACTGGCTGAATAGTTTAGCTTAGTTACACCTGCAATCGAATTTTGACCACCCGAAGCCCAGTTGGTTAATGAAACCTGCGTAAAGTTAATGCCATAATTACCTGCACTTTTCCAGTAAGTAGTATCTGCTGGTTCGTTCGCAAAAAGCACAAACGATAATAGCAGTGCGAACAATAAAGTGAAAATCTTATACATAGTTAAAATGTTTGTTTAAAGTGCTTTTTGATTTTTCAGATGAACATCCATTTGTGGGAATGGAATGTTGATTCCTTGTTTATTGAATTCTTTGAATACAGTTTCGTTGGTTTGGAAGAATACCTTCCAGTAATTAGCTGCTTCGACCCAAACACGGGCAGTGAGGTTTACAGAGCTGTCAGCCATTTCTGATAATGCGATAAATGGTTCAGGTTCTTGAAGCACCAATTCGTTATTGTCGAAAACAGATCGGATAATGCTTTTTGCTTTATCCAAATCGCTGTCGTATGCAATTCCAAAAGTGAAGTCGACCCTGCGGCGAGGTTCTTTCGAAAAGTTGATTATCGATTCGGAGTAAATCTTCCCGTTGGGAATAATAATTATCCGGTTATCGGGAGTATTGAGAATTGTGTTGAAAATTTGAATTTCCTTTACTGTTCCCGAATGCCCCATTGCAGTTATATAATTGCCAACCTGAAAGGGTTTAAAAACTAGCACCATTACTCCGCCGGCAAAGTTTTGCAAAGTGCCTGATAAGGCCATACCCAGAGCCAAGCCAGCAGCAGCAAGAATAGCAATAAACGAAGTCATTTGAATTCCCACCATCGTCATAATGCTTATTACAAGCAAAATTTTGAGCAGGATTGAAATAAACGATTTGAAGAAGCTTATCAGCGATACATCGTCTATTTTTTTACTCAGTCCTTTAGTGGCTGAATGTGTAATAATTTTAATTACCCAAAGTCCAATTATCAGAACTAATATAGCACCTAACAGTTTTAACCCATATGTCAGCACATATAGCTTAAAGGTTTCAAACAACGCAACAAAATGTCCAGTATTCATAAATGAAGTTTTAGTAAAACATAGATTTTTGCTAATGTAACAGTATTTTTAATTTTTTGTTTCTCTTATTATATTTGTTTGAGTTAAAAAATTGATTTATTTTAATTTTTGAATGCTGTGTTTTTGTATCTTTAAATATGTAAATATTTAAAACAATGCATCGGTTTTTAAAAATTACACTTTACGTAAGTTTGTCTTTTCTTTTAATTGGAAGTGTCAAAGTAAGATCACATGAAAATGACTTTTTCACTGAAGAGTACAATCGTGCACTTGAACAACTTGATGCATCACATAAAAAGCTTTACTCATCTCCTTTGAATGCACTATCTCATGCCAAAAATGCTTATTTTTTGGCTTCAAAGATTGACAACGATTCACTCAAATACCTTGCATTACGAGCGAAGGGATATGCAAATGGGTACTTAGGGAACTTTGACTTATCACTGCAAAATATGAGTGATGTGTTTCATTATTTTAAGATTATTCACGATACATCCAATATGGCTAAAGCCCTTAGCGATATGGCCTATTTAAAGCAAGCCTTATCGGAGCCGGAGAGCGTGGTGATGGATTACAATATTGAATCGTTGAAGCTTAGAGAAGCAATTGCTGATACTCCGGGAATAGCCTATTCGCTAAATAATATTGGAGCTCTGTATTGGAAATGGGAAAAGTTTGATAAAGCTGTTGATTATTTTTTTAAGGCTTTACCCTATTTCGAAAAATTGAATCTTACTGAAGAAATTGCGACTACGACAGGTAATATTGGGGCTTATTATATTGAAAATAATCAGTTCGACTCAGCTCGAGTTTTTCTTAATAAAGCACTTATTATGTACCGCGATATAAATCATAATTACGGTGAAGCACTTACACTAGCCAATTTCGGCAAAGTATTATTGCGCGAGTATGATTTAGACAGTGCCTTGTTTTACAATGAGCAGTCGCGAATTATACGTGAGAATATCGGTGACCGCGAGGGACTAACGACAAATTATTATAATATTGGGTACATTGCATATCAACAACACGATTTTCAAAAAGCAGAAGAACTTCTTTTACTTAGCCTCGATTTTGCCGGACAAATTGGTCTTTTGCATAAAAAGATTGAGATTACAGAAACCCTATCGGAGTTTTATAACGACAGGAACAATTTTGAAAAGGCATATAATTATCTGAAAACGAGTAAGACTTTAAACGACTCAATTTTTGGGGTTGAAAAACATCGTCAGCTTGAAGAAATTAGAGAAAAATATGACTCAGAGCGTAAAGAAAATGAAAACCTGAGATTGAAAACCGAAAATGAAGCAAGTTACCTTGTTTTGAAGCGTAACAGAATGATTTTTTATATCGCTCTTGGCTTTTCATTATTAATGCTAATTATAATGTATCTTATATTTTCAACCCGAAGAGCTAAAGATAAGCTCAAAGCATTAATAAACGAGCAACGATTATTGCGATCTCAAATGAATCCACATTTTATTTTTAATGCAATTTCGGCCATTCAAAATTATATACTGACACATCCGGCTCGCGAAGCTATAAATTATTTGTCAAGTATCTCCTCCCTTATGCGCTTGGTAATCTATAATTCGCAAAATGAATTAATTACTATTGAGAGCGAAGAAAAACTTTTGCATAACTATTTAAGTCTTCAGCAATTGCGCTTTCCTAACAAGTTCGATTATGGAATTTCGATTTCTGATGGTATTGATAAAGAAAATATTTTTATGCCACCAATGCTTGTACAACCCTTTGTCGAAAACTCCATTGAACATGCATTCAAAAATATTGATTATAAGGGTAGTATCATGATTAGTTTTTCGGTGATGAATGAAATGTTAAATGTTGTGATTGACGACAATGGCATAGGTATTTCCGAATCAAAGAAGATTAACGATCAGTCTCACCGTCCGTTTGCAATTGATGCTACTTGCGAACGATTGAAAATACTTAACAAAAGAAGTAAAGCAAAAGTGTGTTTCAATATTTACGACAAAAGTGATAGATGCGAAGGAAAAGGCACCGTTGTTCGGTTTAGTTTTCCATTAACTATTAAAAAGCATTAAAAGAATATGTTAAGAACCTTAATTGTAGACGACGAACAACCGGTGAGGCAGATGCTCGAAACCGTATTGACGCAATATTGCGATAATGTTGAAATTGTGGGAAGTGCTTATTCTGTGGAATCGGCATTGGAAGCCATACGTAAACAAAATCCCGATTTAATTTTGCTTGACATTAATCTGCCTGATGGAACCGGCTTTGACTTGCTTGATAAATTGGGCGCAAAACCTCCAATCGTTGTTTTTATCACTGCCTACAACGATTATGCGGTTAAGGCCTTTAAATTCAACGCAATAGATTATGTTTTAAAGCCAATAAATATTGATGAACTGATTGCTGCCATTCAAAAGGCCAGCGATAATGCCGAATATAAAAACTTGTCGCTCAAGCTTCAGAACTTTTTTGCGAACATGTACAATAAGTCTGAAGACAAGAAAATAGTTCTTAAAACATTCGACAGTATTCATATGGTTAAAGTGCAGGATGTCATTCGTTGCGAGTCGGATCATAATTATACTACATTTTATTTCATTAATGGAAGAAAAATAACCGTATCCAAAACTCTTAAAGAATATGACGAAATGCTTTGCGATTATGGTTTTTTTCGCACCCATCAGTCGCATTTAATAAATATGAATCACATAAGCAGTTTTGAAAAAAACGACGGAGGTTATCTGAAAATGACTGATGGCAATATGGTGCCTGTTTCTAAACGAAAAAGAGAGGAACTGCTTGATTTGTTTGGAAATATTTAGCAGGAACTATAATTAAGCTACAAATTGTTAGTTAATCTTCCCGAATAGAAATTCAATTCCGTCGAATTTTCATTGGCATACCACTACTCGATTCATAAAGCATAAATTTATATAAAAAATGTATGCCAATTAAAAGCAAAATTGAACCCAATAGTAAAGTGTATTTTCACACTTATAAGTCTGTGTATTTAATTGACCCGGAAAAGATAATTTTTTGCAGAAAGAAAGACTTCGGGGTTGATGTGTGCTATTTGAACAATATCATTGAAAGTGTTGAGGTTAGTTTTAAAGATCTTGAAAAAAAGATACCCTACCTGTGGAAATGTCATAGCGATTATCTTATTAACCTGAATTACATTGATAAAATAATTGATATAAACGAGGACTTGATACGTATGATTAACGGAGTATGTTTACCTGTAAGCAAGGATAATAAACATTTACTAATTAATGAAATTCAAAGATATATTTAAATAAAAATGAATATGCTATGTATAAGAAAAACCGTACGCCAATTCCATTCATGCTGATTGCCTTTTTGTTAATTGTGTTTTTTTCCTGCGAATTTGCATTCGACTCAGGATTCAATCAAATACTAATCGACAAACAATGGAAACTAAGTTTTATGAAGTTTTCAAACAAGAGCGAAATAGATTTCGAAGAACAGTCAAAACTGCTCTTTGATCAAATAGTAAGTTCGTTTCAATTTGATAGCGACAACAGTTATGAATCAAAGACAGAAGTTTACATAATGGGCGAATTAGTTTCTGAAACATCAAGTGGTACATGGTCTTACAATTCAAATACGAATTTTTTTATGATGGATTCGGATACGTTTACCGTAATATCTTTTTCGGATAAAATAATCGAATTAGAAATGTCACAGCATAAAAGCGATTCTTTATTGAGCATGAACTACCCACAGCATGTTGGGAGCAAAGTAGTGTTGGTGCTTGTTCCAATTGATGACAATAATGAACCGAAGGATGATGATGTAGAATCGAATTTCAGACTCACTAAAAAAACCAATCAGTCGGCCGATTATAGCAGCGAGCATATATACAGTTACGAGGGCAGTCGCTTAGTGAAAATTGATATCACACAGAGCAGCGAACATACGCCGCAAACAGAAGAGCGATATTTCTATAAAGGCGACACTGTAACACACACATATTATGTGCCAACTTGGGTTGATGGGACAATTATACCTGTTGAAAAAACAAACATTTTTGTTTTTAACAATGGGAAATTGAATTATTTCAGAGGAAACCAAATAAAGGAATACGCCTACAACAGTGGTTTATTGACACATTGCAGAACCCTTGACGATAATGGAAATGTTAAAACAAGCCGAACATGGACTTACAACGACCAACATGTATTGGTTTCTTCAACATACGGCTCAACCGAATACACCTATCATTATGAAACTAACCGGATAATCGAAAAAGAAATCTCAGATGGACAAAACCGTTATACTACTTACTGGCTTTTTGAAAACGGGAAAAGGGTGAAAATGTACGATGAACAGCTAATAAATGGTAGCTGGAGCCAATCACCTTATGAAACATTATATGAATACAATGAACACGGACTTTTGTCAAAAATGACCAAAATTGTACACGGCTCTAAAGATTATACTAATTACGAATACGAAGAGATTCCTGGTAATTATCGTGATTTTGATTTCCCGGAAAATAAATTCTTTTGGAAACACCCTTAAATCATTTAATTCAATAACTAATAATGAACACATGAAACAACTAAGCTTTTTTTTAGCATTACTGATTTTATTTCTTCTTTTGGGAAGTTGTATTCCCAACACAGAATGGGATCCCGATAATTTTGAAGTGATAGAACTCAGTTACGACAAGCCTTTTTATCATTTCACAAAAGGAGTGTTTAACCGTGATGCTATGCCCGATGACATTGATGGCATGGGGCTGATAAACGAAGCCTGGTGTACTGAGCTCCCTGCCTTGTGTGGTGGTTTTATTGTTACCGATAAAAGTAGTTTTCACGATTTTACATCGATCCCCGCGGGCGATTTTGACGATTCATGTAATGAAGTTCCATTAAAC
>SKHV01000264.1 GCA_007116765.1 Prolixibacteraceae bacterium
CAACCGCATCATTTTGGGCAACCGCATCATTTTGGGCAACCGCATCATTTTGGGCAACCGCATCATTTTGGGCAACCGCATCATTTTGGGCAACCGCAAGGGTTGCCCCTACCAGTGCTATAATGCCGTGCATGTGGTTGGGCATTATTTGAAATACATCCAATTCGAAATTGGGGAAACGTTCGGGTAATTTTGCCCATTCATTATATGCCACCATTCCAAATTCATTTAAAACCATTTCACCGTTTTCAATGTTACCAAAGGGCAACCACGATGGATCCTTACGATTACAACAAATCGTAATAAAATACAACCCGGCCTGTGAATAGTCATATCCTTTTAATCGGATTGATCTGCGCTGGGGCAATCCCTTGCGGTTTCCTGTATTTGGGTTGTAATTTTTCATTATGGCAATTTTACCCACGTGCCTGCAATACCCACATATTTGTAATCGTCGCCATTGGCTGTTGCATCTACCACTGCAATTACATAATAATTGGTATAATTGCTGGTTGCCAGAATTTGAAGTTGCGTAGCTGTAGTTAAGCCTTTGTCAACCAGTTTTTCAATTACATTATCGCCTTTTGCATTGCCCCTTTTTTTGGCCGAATCGGCCCTGAGCCAGTCTTCAAAATGGCCTTCAGAAGGTTTGAAAACAGCCAATGCACCGGCAATAACAATCAATACGAGTATAAAGCGAACATTTTTTTTCATGACTTACAGTATCGTTAATAATTCTTTTAAAGAGGTTATGGTATATGTTGGTTCTCCGAATTTGCCGTAATCAGGTGTTTCGTTGTTGAGTTGAAAGAAAACCTGATCTATTCCGTAATTTTTGGCACCAATAATATCGCTTTCCCACGAGTCGCCAATCATCAGGCTTTCAGTTTTACGTGCATTGCTGCTTTTTATAGCATACTCGAATATTTCGTGAGCAGGTTTGGGTGCCTGTATTACTTCCGATATAAATACATTGGTCAGGAAAGGTTTCAACCCGGTATTTTCGAGCTTTTGGTGCTGAACTTCTTTAAACCCGTTAGTAATGATATGGATTATGTAGCCCCTCTTTTCAAGTTCGGTAAGCACATCAATGGTGTCGGGGAAAAGCTCGGTTTGAGCCGTCATATTTTCGAGGTACAAGTCGTCTATAGCCCTTGGTTCAATATCGGGCTTGATGTCAAAGTGCGCCAATGAATCAGCATGGCGCTTGCCCCTTAAAATATCCTTGGGCATACGTTGTTCGCGGTATTCAACCCATAATGCCGTATTTATTTCAGAATAAACTTCGAAATATTCTTCGAACGATGGTATTTTTTCAAGTAACCCCAGTTCACCAAAGGCTTCTTTCATGGCCATGTACGAATTGGCTTCAAAATCGTACAAGGTATTGTCGAGGTCGAAAAAAAGATGTTTGTATTTTGACATATCAGAGTTTTATTCTTCTTTTTTATTCTTTTGTTGAGCGCCTTCCACCACAATTACAATTTCGCCTTTCACAGTCTTTTGTTTAAAGTGTTCCAGTACTTCGGCTATGGTTCCCCGTGCATTTTCTTCGTGTAATTTGCTCAACTCGCGGCTTACACTCACTTTACGTTCGGCGCCAAAATATTCGGCAAACTGCTCCAGTGCTTTTATTAAGCGGTAAGGCGATTCGTAAAAAACCAGGGTGCGGTTTTCTTCGGCCAGTTCTTTCAATCTTTTCTGCCTTCCTTTTTTTTGTGGCAGGAAGCCCTCGAAACAAAACTTATCGCACGGCAAGCCAGAGTTTACGAGTGCCGGCACAAATGCAGTTGCGCCCGGAAGGGTTTCCACTTCAACACCCTGTTCAATACAGGTACGTACCAATAAGAAACCGGGGTCGGAAATACCGGGTGTACCGGCATCGGAAATGAGGGCTATGGTTTCGCCGGCTAAAATACGTTGCGCAATATGCTCCGACGTTTTATGCTCGTTGAAAGCATGGTGCGACTGCAAACGGGTTTTTATTTCGAAATGATGCATGAGTTTAGATGAAGTACGGGTATCTTCAGCTAAAACCGTATCGGCTTCTTTCAATATCCTGATTGCCCTCAGTGTAATATCTTCGAGGTTTCCAATGGGCGTGGGTACTATATAAAGCTTCGACATAAAAAAGAGGCTTAATTGTTGAATCGACGTTTCACTAGGTCGATAAATTTGAGGCTTATTTCATTTTTCTTCCACATAAAGTTTTGTTCCAGATAGCTTATTGCCTCAAGCAACCCATCAGAATTATCAATCACATCAACTGTTTCTTCAAACTTACTCATGTTGTTTTCGAACAACTCGCGGGTATACAAAAAACGATCGTTTATACCAATAGCCTTTTTCAAATTTAAAATAGGCTTTGCGGCAAATTTAGTTTGTTTATTGGCTAACGAAGAAAAACGCTCGTTTAACGATGGTTCTGACGAAAACTTTTCGCCCAACACTTTTGCTTTAGCTTTTTCATTACTTTGCGCTTCCGCTTTGTCATAAACGGCAGGTTCTTCGCAATGTTCCTGTTTCTCTACTACTTCAATCCCATCTTTATCATCAGCAACAACTTCTTCTATTGTTTGAGTTTCAGAATACTTTTCTTTCAAAGCATCGTCTTTGTCTTCAACATTTTCATTCTGAATATGCATTTCTTCTTTTTGAATTTTTTCTGCATCTGCATTTTGCAAACTCTCTTCAGGCTTCGCAACAAACAACTCACTTTCGACCTGCTTTTCGGATATTTCATTAACAAGAGTGCTTTTCACCGAGCTAAGTAATGCTATTTCCTGTGATAAGGTATTCGCTTTCGATTGACAAATGTTTACTAAAATTTCAGAATCTGAGGGATTGCTTTCAATAGCGTCGAGCAAGATTTTGATTTCCTCTATGTCTTTTTTAATTAGTCCAATAATGATTTTGTTATCCATAATATCATTCATTAACGTGCTAAAAGTTGGTTTCGTATCGATATGTTGTTCAAAAGTATTATATTCAACGCTTATTTAAAAGTTTTAAAATGGTGAATGTTTTTCAACTGTAAAATTACTTTTTTTGTACAACTGATACCGATGTTTCTCGAAAAAGATTTAAGTAACAAGCCACAAAAAGGATGGATTGAAGTAATATGCGGTTCAATGTTCTCGGGTAAAACCGAAGAATTGATACGCAGATTGACCCGTGCAAAAATTGCCAGACAACGTGTGGAAATTTTTAAACCGGTCATTGATATAAGGTATTCTGAAAACGAAGTGGTCTCTCACAATGAAAACGCGATACGTTCCACTCCGGTTGAAACTGCATCGAATATTATTCTTTTAACGGGTAATGTTGACGTAGTGGGAATTGACGAAGCACAATTCTTCGACAATGGTCTTATTGAAGTATGTAACAAGCTGGCCAACATGGGCATTCGGGTTATTGTTGCCGGTCTCGACATGGATTTTCAGGGAAAACCTTTTGGCCCAATGCCTCAACTTATGTGTGTGGCCGAATACGTGACCAAGGTACATGCAATTTGTATGCGCTGCGGAAGTTTGGCAAATTTCTCACACCGATTGTCGGATCGGGAAAAATTGGTACTTTTAGGGGAGAAAAACGATTACGAACCACTTTGCCGGGAATGCTATTTTGAATTATCAAAAAAACAGAGATAAAATGATCACAAATCATTCAGTTGCTTCAATTATCGATGCAAAAGTTTTGCAAAAGGGAGAGCAAATTACCATAAACTATATATCAACCGATTCGCGCACCATTGTTTCGGGGCAGGAATCACTATTTTTTGCATTGGTTTCGGAAAGAAACGATGGGCACAACTATTTGCGTAAAGCCTACGACAAAGGAGTGCGCAGCTTCGTGATTTCAAACGAAAAAAAGAACATTAGCGGCTTCCCCGATGCAAACTTTTTACTGGTCGAAAACACCCTCAATGCCTTACAGCGGCTATCGCAGTCGATACGTGAAAAGTTTCAGGGAAATGTGATAGGCATTACCGGCAGTAACGGTAAAACCATTGTAAAGGAATGGCTCAGCGAGCTGCTTGTTGACGATTACCGCATTATTCGAAGTCCAAAAAGCTACAACTCACAAGTGGGTGTGCCGCATTCGATTTGGCTACTCGACAACGATGCCGACATGGCTTTCATCGAAGCCGGCATTTCGCAACCCGGCGAAATGGAAAAGCTCGAAAAAATTATACAGCCCCGCTACGGAATCATTACCAATATTGGCGAAGCACATCAGTCGAACTTCGAATCGCTTGAGCAAAAAGTAGAAGAAAAACTAAAACTTTTTAAGAATTCAGAGGTAATAATTTACCGAAAAGACTACCCGGTAATTGATCAAGCAGTGCAGAAAATGGTAGAAAACAATGAGGTTTTCGCAGTAAGTTGGTCGATGATGGACGAAACAGCCGACCTTTTCATTTATTTTGTACAAAAAATACCCGAAGGTTGCGGTATTATTGGTCAGGTGCAAGATAAACAATATGCTATTTCTATTCCTTTCTCTGACGATGCCAGTGTGGAAAATGCCGTTACCTGCCTTGCAGCACTGATTGCAATTGGGAAAGATCAGGATCAGATACTTGAACGTTTCAGCACCCTACAGCCCATTGCCATGCGTATGGAAATGAAGCAGGGCATTAACAACTGCATCATAATAAACGATTCGTACAATTCCGACCTCAACTCGCTCTCGATTGCGCTCGACACCCTCGATCAACAGGCAAGTCAAGATTTCATGCCCAAAACACTGATTCTTTCCGACATTTACTATTCTTCAAAAAACGATGAAGAATTATATACCGAAGTAGCCCAACTGGTTAAACTTCGAAGCATTGAACGCTTTATTGGTATTGGATCAAACCTGAAAAGAAACCGACACTTGTTTGCCGATAATGCCCAATTTTTTTCTTCAACCGCCGATTTTTTGGCAAAATTCCCCGGCATGGGAATTCAGAATGAGATAATTCTGCTTAAAGGTGCCCGCGATTTTCATTTCGATCAAATTGCTTCGGTTTTGCAGGACAAAGCCCACGAAACCGTTTTGGAAATTGACCTTTCGGCCATGGTGAAAAATCTGAATTATTTCCGCTCAAAGCTTAAGCCCGAAACCAAAATAATGGTAATGGTGAAAGCATTTTCGTACGGAAGCGGAATGGCTGAAGTATCGAGACTACTGGAATTTCACCAAGTTGATTATTTAGCAGTAGCCATTGCCGACGAAGGTGTGGCACTTCGAAAAGCAGGAATATCGATACCTATTGTGGTAATGAACCCCGAAGAACACAGTTTCGACATGCTTTTTGAGCACCTGCTTGAACCCAATATCTATTCAACGCGTTTGCTCGACCAGTTTCTTTTGTCGGCTCAGCGCAACGCGGTGTGTAACTTCCCCATTCACGTGAAAATTGACACCGGCATGAAACGCCTGGGATTTGAATCGGAAGAAGAAATTCGTTACCTGCTCGAGAAAGTGAAACGGGGCAATGTACTTCACATTAGCTCTATATTCACACATTTAGCCGCAAGCGACGACCCCGAACACGACGGGTTCACCCAAATTCAGTTTCATCGCTTTGAAAAGCTCGCTAAAATAGTGCAGGACAGTACCAATTACAAGGTGTTACGGCACGTGCTCAATTCGGCAGGTATTGAACGCTTCACTAACAATCAGTATGAAATGGTGAGGCTGGGAATTGGACTGTACGGTGTAAGTCAAACAAAAGAAAGCAAGGTTTACGATGTGAGTACATTAAAAACCACCATATCGCAAATAAGGAATATCCCAAAAGGCGAAACCATTGGTTACGGCAGAAAGGGTATTGCAACAAGCGATATAAAAATTGCAACTCTTCCTATAGGCTATGCCGATGGATTTAACCGCAGGTTAAGCAACGGTGTTGGAAAAGTATGGATAAACGACCAACTTGCTCCGGTTATTGGTAATGTGTGCATGGACATGTGCATGGTTGACGTAACTGGTCTTGATGTAAATGAAGGCGACAGGGTGATTGTTTTTGGCAAAGATCATCCGGCTTCCGAAATTGCAAAATCGCTTGATACAATACCTTACGAGATCTTCACTTCTGTTTCGCAACGCGTTAAACGGGTGTATTTTCAGGAATAAAAACTCTTAGCCCAACATACTGATTCTGTCAAGCGCATTAATATCAAGAATTTTAAGCTTCCGGCCATCGAGGGCAATTATTTTTTCATTTGCAAATCCCGACAAGGTGCGAATGGCATTCGAGGTGGTCATGTTCGAAAGGCTGGCCAAGTCCTCTCTCGACAAATAAGCCTTTACTGTTGCACCATCGGGCTCAAAGCCATACTTATAGGCCAAAAGTATAATCGATTCGGCCAGGCGTCCACGTATATGTTTTTGTGTTAAGTTAACCGTACGCAAGTTCGAAAATCCAAGCTCTTTGGCTAGTTTTGTAAGTATCCTCAGTGAGAGGGCACTATTTTTAAGCAAATGGTTAAAAAAGTAATCCTTTTCAATCACACAAATTTGCGAATCCTCGAGAGCCACAGCTGAGGCAATGTGAATTTCGCCTGCAATGAGGGCTCTATAGCTCACAAAGCCTCCGGGCTTAACCATTCGAAGAATTTGTTCCCTGCCACCTACGCCGCCTTTAAAGATTTTCACTTTCCCATCTTCAAGGGTAATGAAAGCTCTGGGGGCATTACCCTCTTCATAAATTATTTGGTTTTTGCGAACAATGACACGCTCCATATGGTTTTCGAGCTCTTCCTTTTCCTCATCATTAAGGAAACGAAATATCGACTTTTTGGCCATGATAGAAGAGGTATTTATTGAACTGTCGCTATACATAATCAAATGGCTTTGTGTTGTGTAGGTTCAAAGTTAAACTTTTTATTGAATTGGCATGTTTTACAACACTTGTTTTTTGTATGAATATGCAGATACTATGGCCTACTCTATCACTCCATTGACTAATATCGAGCAACAAGTGGCATTTTTCGTCCAAAACCAAAAGCTTTTGACGAAATTCGAATAATAGGCGGTGACTGAAAGCGCTTGTACTCATTCATATTTACCATTTTCACAGTGCGTTCTACCTCGAACTTATCAAATCCCTGAGAAACTATTTCAGCAATCGATTGATTCATTTCGATATACTGATATAAAATTTTATCAAGCAAGTCGTAATCAGGAAGTGAATCGGAATCTTTTTGGTCGGGTCGTAATTCGGCCGAGGGTGGTTTCACTATAGTGTTTTCAGGAATTATTTCCTTTTCGGTATTTATAAATCGGGCCAGTTTAAACACATCGGTTTTATATACATCGCCAAGTAAAGATAAGCCCCCGTTCATGTCGCCGTACAAAGTACCATAACCTACGGCGCATTCGCTCTTGTTGGTGGTATTAAGCAGAATATTTCCGAATTTATTTGAAATAGCCATCAGTAAAATACCGCGAGCCCGTGCCTGGATATTTTCTTCGGCCACATTTGCCGGCAAACTGCCAAAAAGTGGTTTTAATAAGGTTTCAAATTCATCCACAACAGTCTGTATTCCTACCGTATCGTATTCAATTCCAAGATTTTTTGCAAGAGCTTCGGCATCGGCAATGCTGTGATCCGACGAGTATTTCGAAGGCATTAAAAGCACCCTCACATTTTCGGTACCTAGAGCATGCACTGCCAATACAAGCACTACTGCCGAATCTATTCCACCCGAAAGTCCCAGAGTAGCAGTTTTGAATCCCATTTTTACGAAGTAGTCTTTCATGCCTAACACCAGTGCATGATAAATTTTCTCAATGCTCGCTTGCCGTGGCTGAATTACTTTTGGACCGGGATTTTCAATATCAATTATTCTGTAATCTTCTTCAAAATAAGCCAGTTCGTGCACAAGTTCGCCATTACTGTCAATTACCATTGAACCACCATCGAATACAATTTCGGTTTGAGCACCAACTTGGTTCACATAAACAATGGGTAAGGCATAATCGCGTGCATTTTGTTCCATAATGTGCTTGCGATTGTTCTCCTGATTGTACGAAAATGGCGAGGCAGCGATGTTTATCACTATATCGGGATTTTGCTTTTTCAATTCTTCGAGTGGTGAGCTCATGTAGAGTTTATTATGAGCAAAACTGTTAATTGCCGGTTGATTATCCCACAGATCTTCGCACAGGGTAAGCGCAAGTTTTTTCCCTTTAAAATGAATTACTTCAAAATGTCTGTTGGGTTCAAAGTGGCGGTATTCGTCGAAAATATCGTAGGTTGGCAATAGTGTTTTGTGCACAAGCTGTTCTACTTTTCCGTGTTGGATAAATACAGCCGAGTTATAAAGCTTTTTACCTCTTTTAGTTGGATTTATAGTAGGAGCACCCAATATTACAGCAATGTTGGTGCATTTTGAAGCAATATACTCAACCGTTTCGTTTGCTTTCTCAATAAACTCTTTCCGTTCAAGCATATCGTGCGGATAATAACCACACACCGAAAGTTCAGAAAACACAACCAGATCAGCATTATCCCTAAGTGCGTTATCGATTTCAGAAAGAATTAAAGCTGCATTTTTCTCAAAATTTCCAATGTGATAATTAAGTTGTACAAGTGCGATTTTCATATAAATGACATGGTTTTACGTTACAAATTAATAATAAACTGAATGAAAAGAGTAAAATAAAAAAGCATGGACACTTAAAACATAACCCCCAACACTAAGCGTGCCGAGTTGAAAATGGTTTTTTCATTCAAATTTCGAATTTGTGTAACATCGGTTAATCCGTTGGAATACTGCAAACCTAAAGTAATGGAAGTATTTCCGCCCACATCGTATTCCATTCCGCCACCCATTATCATATTTAAAGTGTAAAATGAAATGCTTCGGTTCTGAAAACCATCGTTTATACGGTCGCCACTAAACTGGTTGTCGTCGGATTGTGCGGTAGCGCTAATATTAAAAAGATTCGAAAGCCCAAACTGTCCGTAAAAAGTCATCCTGTATATTAAATCCGAACGCAGTTTAATGTTCAGGGGCACTTCGATGTAGTTCATTTTAAAAAGCAGGTTAACGGGCTCGCTAAATGTTTTTGAACCAATAAAAAAAGGGGCTTCGGGTGCATAGTGGGCACTAAATGAAAAATTGGCCACATACATTCCGGTGTTAACCGAATAACGCGGATAACCGGCAATGTATAAATCGGCTTCCAAACCATATTTAATGCCAAGATTCAACTCATTGTTTTGAACAACTCCTTTACTCGAACTCATCCAAGTGAGATGCGGACTGGCTTGAAAACCGAGCTTGAAATTCTGTGAAAAAACAAGCGTTGAAAAAGTCATTAGTATTAATGTGGCGAAAAAGCGTATCATAATCAATGGTTTTAGACATTCTAAAATATTGCTTGCTGAATAATTACACACAAAAATAGTTTGTTTTTTTTGATTCTCTTTTCATCGCAAGCATTATTTGCATTACTTTGTAGAATCGAATAATATATCATGCTTTTATCATGAAGAATAAAATTAGCTACGTAACATTTTTTATTACAATCATTTCGTTATTTATTTTTAATGCCTGCAAACACGACAGATTAAAGATTGATATATCGGAAATTGAACTTACACTTGAAGTGTATAATTTTGAAAAAATACTTTTTGAAAACCCGCACCACGAAGTGTATGATCTACTTCTTGCCCAATATAACAATCACGATGAATTCATTGATATTTATACCGAAAGCGTGTTGCAAATAGGAAATATTGAAGACGAATTCATGCCCGAATACCTGCATTCGTTTTTAACCGACACCGTGATAAGGCGAACTGCCGACACCACTTTGGCTGTTTTTGAAGACTTTAGACCTATTGCAAATGCAATTGAAAAGGGATTCAAACATTACAAGCATTATTTTCCCGACTATAGTATTCCGGCAATATACACTTACATATCGGGATTCAACGAGTCGCTGATAATTGCCGAAAACTTTATTGGAATAAGCCTCGACAAATATTTAGGTTCTAAGTGTGAGTTTTATCCCATGTTGGGGATTCCGGTATACAAATCGCGCAATATGTACCCACAAAAAATAATCAGCGATCTTTTCTATGCATGGGCAATCACAGAATTTCAGAATAACGACAACGCGGAAAATCTATTGTCGCAAATGATACACCACGGTAAACTGATATACTTTACCAAAGCGATGAACCCCTCTTTGCCCGATTCGATTATTATGGGTTATACCGCCGAGCAAATAAAATGGAGCAAAGTAAACGAAGCATCCATGTGGAACTACATTGTTGAACGGCGTGAAATCTACAACAGCGACAGGCTGCTTATTCAGCGTTATATTAACGACTCACCATTTACCCATACTTTTTCATCTGAATCGCCGGGAAGAACCGGAATTTGGCTTGGATGGCAAATTGTTACTGAATTCATGAACAATAATGAAGACATCACACTTAAAGAGTTAATGAATATGAACAATGCTCAGGAAATTTTAAACCGGTCGGGCTACCATCCTTAATTTTTCGGGCATGCATTATTCACTTTACACTTCATGCATCAATACATAAGAGCAATGACAACAAAAAAGAAAAGAATAGGGATTTTAACTGCTGGCGGCGATTGCCCCGGGTTAAATGCAGCAATCAGGGGGATAGGAAAAACTGCAATTGTGGAACATGGTATGGAAGTAATTGGCTTTGTGTCGGGCTACACAGGACTAATTCATAAAGAATACGTAAAACTTAATGAAGAACAGCTCTCGGGAATTCTCACATTAGGCGGAACCATATTGGGCACTTCGCGCGAAAAACCATTTAAAATTAGTCAGGAAGACGGCAACATAAACAAACCCGAACTGATAAAACAAAACTACGACGAGCTGGGCTTGGACTGCCTGATATGCATTGGGGGTAATGGCACCATGAAAACGGCTTGGAAAATCGGCGAACTGGGAATCAACGTAATAGGGATACCCAAAACCATCGACAACGATGTATATGGTACCGAATTCACTTTTGGTTTCGACTCGGCTGTAGCAATTGCCACCGATGCGATGGATCGCTTACACACCACTGCGAACTCGCACCAGCGGGCCATGGTAATTGAAGTGATGGGACACGATGCCGGATGGATTGCCTTACATGCCGGAATGGCAGGTGGAGGTGACATTATTCTTATTCCTGAAATTGGTTACAATTCAAAAGCAATATGTAAAAAAATTGAAAAACGCTTTGAAGACAAAAAAGCATATTCAATAGTGGTGGTTGCTGAAGGCATAAAAGTGCCCAAAAATTACAGTGCTGCAGGCTATATTGCAAAATGCATCACTAAAAACACCGGCATCGAAACACGCGAAACGCGCTTAGGATACATACAACGTGGCGGCAGCCCCACACATACCGACAGAATACTTGCTACACGCTACGGGGCTTATGCTGCCGAGATGATTGCACAGGAACGTTACGGCGAGATGGTTGCCATTGAAGGGAACAAATTAAAAACCATTCCGCTGAGTGAAGTTAGCGGTAAACTAAAACTGGTTACACTCGATAATCCGCTGGTTGTAAAATGTAAAAACATGGGAGTATCATTTGGCGATTAATAAAGTACTAACACTTACTAACACATTCAACTGAATACTTGCGAAATAAAGCAAGAAATCTTTGCGTATGCTGGCATTATATTTGTTTGATTGCACTTTGCTAAAAAAGAATAAAATGTCTTTATTCATGTAGTTATACTGTATTATTTTTATTTTTGTATTATAAAATTTTTACATCATGAAATATTTATTTCTATTTACTTTATTGTTTTCCTTTATTGCTGTACAATCACAGCCCACAGTTCATTTCGAAAACACAAACCACGACTTTGGTTCAATAAAAGAAGACGGAGGTGTAGTTGAAAACAATTTTGAGCTTACCAATCAGGGCAACGAACCCTTGATAATAAGCAACGTACGTGCTACATGTGGTTGCACAACCCCATCGTGGACACGTGAACCCATTCTTCCGGGACAAAAAGGATTTGTAAAAGTAGGCTATAATCCACGCAACCGCCCGGGAGCTTTTACACAACGAATTACTGTGTATTCAAACACTCAGCCCTCGGTAAATGTGCTCACTATTCGTGGCACAGTGTCACCCCGTGAAAGAACACTTGAAGAAAGATTTCCACGAGAAATGGGAGCCATACGATTGGTCACCAACTTCACATCAATGGGTACAATACTCGAAAAAGAAATAAAAACACAAGAGCTTTCATATATAAACACAAGCGATGCTCCGGTGACCCTGGGAGTTCACCGTTCACCCTCATACATTGAGGCTGACTTTGAACCCAAAACAGTTCAACCCGGCAAGGAAGGAAAAATATTGCTTACCTTCAACGCAGCTGAAAGAAATGCTTACGGCTTGGTTAGCGACAGAGTGTACCTCACCATTAACGAAGAACGTCAAAATACTTATTCATTGGGTGTTTCGGCTACAATACAGGAAGATTTCTCGCACTTGAGTGATGACGAATTGAATAATGCACCCGTTGCTGTTTACGATAATACGGTATTCAATTTCGGAACGATTAATCAAGGAGAACGAATTCGACACGATTTTAAATTAAGCAATGAAGGCAAAACCGATTTAATTATCAGAAACCTTAGAACCGGTTGCGGCTGTACCGCGGTTAAACACGACGATGTGATAAAACCCGGACAATCGACCAATCTCACTGTTGAATTCAACTCCCGTGGAAAACGAAACCGCCAGAATCAGGCCATCACGGTAATTACAAACGACCCTAAAAACCCAACTACCGTATTACGCCTTATGGGAACTGTGGATGCCAATTAACGATAATTGAAATAAACACGAAAAAACCGGGCTTACCGGTTTTTTTTGTAATAATAAATAGAAGCTTTAAGCATTTATTTCGATGGAAAAGAAACAAAATCATATAGAAAATAACGGCACCTTCAAGGGCTTAAAAGTAAACTCGGGTATAAAAACCCCACCTATGATAAACCCCACCTTATCACTTTCCAAAAATAAAAGGAGAACTCTTTCTCCTCAGGAATTTGTTGAAGGCATACTTGAAGGAAACCGTATGATTTTGAGCCGTGCCGTGACCTTAATCGAAAGCACAAGACCCGAACACCGCGAGTTGGCTCAGGAAATTATATCACAATGCCTGCCCCACGCCGGAAAATCGATAAGGATAGGAATAACCGGTGTACCCGGAGCTGGTAAAAGTACATTTATTGAGGCCCTGGGAAAAAACATCACTCAACACAACAAGCTTGCTGTATTGGCAATTGATCCAAGTAGCGAGCGCACCAAGGGAAGTATACTAGGCGACAAAACCCGCATGGAAGAATTGGCAAACGAACCCAACGCCTATATACGACCCTCACCCTCGGCAGGTTCGCTGGGAGGCGTTGCCCGCAAAACACGCGAAACAGTAGTATTATGCGAAGCCGCAGGTTTCAATATAATATTTATTGAAACCGTGGGAGTGGGTCAAAGTGAAACTGCTGTTCATTCAATGGTCGATTTTTTCCTGCTTCTGCAAATTGCCGGAGCAGGCGACGAACTACAAGGTATAAAGCGAGGAATAATGGAAATGGCCGACGGCATTGTGATTAACAAAGCCGATGGCACAAACATAGAAAAAGCCGAATTGGCACAATCGCAGTTTCGAAACGCACTGCATCTTTTTCCACCTTCACCTTCAGGCTGGGAGCCTAAAGTGCTCACTTGTTCCGCATTGACAAAGACAGGAATTGAAGAAACATGGGAAATGATTAAGCACTATGTGCTTTTTGTTCAAAAAAATGAATACTTTAGTGCCCGACGCAAACAACAAGCGAAATATTGGATGTACGAATCAATAAATCAAGAGCTTAAAAACTCGTTTTACCAGCATCCCAACATAAAAAAAGAGTTAAAAAAGTTTGAACACGATGTTTTGAATGATAAATTAAGTTCCTTTGCAGCTGCAAATACTTTACTTAACAACTACTTTAGTAACAACAAATAATTATTTATTGCATAAATTTAATCAAATGAAAAAGTTAATTTTAGTTCTTATTGCGGCAGTCACATTGTGGTCATGCCAAAACAAAACAGAGTATACCCTTACCGGAGAAGTATATCCACCGGTTGACGGAGAAATAGTTCTTTATGAATTCGAAAAAGGAAACCCTGTTCAAGTTGAAGCAACACCTCTTGTTGACGGAAAATTCACCTTCAAAGGCGAAGTAAATATACCACAACTCAATTTGCTCCGAATTGAAGGTCAAGATAACTATACCGCTCAGGTTTTTGTCGAACCGGGCAAAATTGATATGACAATTTACCCCGACAGCTTTGAAGCAAACGTGATAACCGGATCAAAATCGCACGATGTATTTCAGGTTTACATGGACGAAATTATTCGTTTTACCGAAGGGGAACAAGAGCTTCAAAACCGCTTCAGGGCAGCTCAAATGAGTGGCGATGAAGAAGAAATTGATCTGATTCGTTTAGAATACGAAGCCATGATTGATAACACTCAGCTTTATGCCCGCAACTTCATCAAACAAAACAGCAAGTCGCCTGTAGCAGCCTATGTATATTTGATGAATTTTTATCAGGAAGCAACTTACGAAGAGCTTGACTCGATGCTTACTGTTTTTGAACCAATCAAAGAATCAGACTTCGTATTGGCCATTAAGGAACGTGCCGACGCATTAAAAGTTTCAAGCTTAGGAGCCGAAGCACCCGACTTTACACTTAACGATGCCGATGGCAATCCCGTATCGCTTTCTTCTCTGAAAGGAAAATACGTACTTATTGACTTTTGGGCTTCGTGGTGCCAACCTTGCATGGTTGAACTACCTAACCTAATTGCACAATACAATATGTACAATAATCAAGGCTTTGAAATCATGGGTGTATCTCTCGATCGCGACAGAAATGCCTGGGTAAGAACAATGGACGAAAACAACATGACATGGCCTAACGTTTGGGACATGGAAGGAGCCGAACCTGGTCAGGTTGCGACTATGTACGGAGTAACAGGTATTCCTCACATGATTTTACTCGATACCGAAGGAAAAATTATAGCTAAAAATATTCGTGGATCTGAGCTTGAAAATAAGCTTGCCGAAATTTTCAACTAAAGAAAATCACTAGAAATATTGAAGCCGGCTTTCTATTGAGGTCGGCTTTTTTTATACGCTTAAAATGCTTTTGCACAATATTTGTCAAAGTGATTATGTTTTCTTATTTGTTTTATATTACTTTCTTTATATTTATTATTTTTACACAAAGGCTACAACATAAATAATTAGCGTAATGCAAAAAATCGCCATCATAGCATTAATTGTTTTTGTACTTAGTGCATGCACTAAACACGAAGCTCAATACATTACCAACAAAGGTGCAATTTTCGGAACCTATTACTACATGGTTTACGAAACTCCTGAAGGGGAAAACCTGCAAACTGAGATTGACGAATTGCTCCACACCTTTAATGGCTCATTATCTACATACTACAAGGAATCAGTTATTTCAAAAATAAATTCAAACACACCGGTAGTCCCCGACTCGTTTTTTATCACGGTTTTTAATCGTGCCCTCGAAATATCGGAAATCACGCACGGTGCTTTCGACCCCACAGTTGCACCACTTGTAAATGCCTGGGGTTTTGGCTTTACAAAGAAAGAACAAGTTACCCCCGAACTGATTGACAGCATCAAAGCTTTTACCGGATACCATTTGATTAACATCGAAGATGGTAAAATAGTGAAGAAAGACGAACGTGTAATGCTCGATTACAGTGCCATTGCCAAAGGATATGGGGTTGACGTGGTTGGCAATTTCCTTAAAGAAAAGGGTTGTGAAAATTTCATGGTCGACATTGGAGGCGAAGTAGTTGCTCAGGGTGTAAACAAAGAAGGAAATATATGGCGAATTGGCATAAACCAACCTAACGACAACGAATACACATCGCAAAGCAAATTGCAGGCAATTGTTAATCTTGAAAACAAAGCCATTGCCACATCGGGCGACTACCGCAACTTTTATATTGAAAATGGGAAGAAATACGCTCATACAATCGACCCTAAAACCGGATACCCCATAAACCACAACATACTGAGTGCCTCGGTAATTGCCGACGACTGCATTACTGCCGATGCTTATGCCACCGCCTTTATGGTAATGGGTGTTGAAAAATCGATTGAAATGGTAAAGCAGATTGACGAAGTTGAAGTGTACTTGATTTCCTCAGGCGCAGACGGCGAATTCAAAGTAACTGCCACCGAAGGGTTTAAAAAGTATTTACAGGAATAAAATCAACTAATGAAAACTTCATACCGATGAAAACAACTCAACAGATTTATTTGTGGCTCATAGTTTTTGTTTTGCTGATTGTACAGTCTGTTTATGCACAGCAGCGCATATCTATTCCACAGCCATTTGGCGACGATTTTATTCACTCAGATTTGATTACAAAAGTGTCGATTATTCCACTCGAAATTGAAAGCTACGGAGCAATTACCGAAGACATGGAAATGAAAGCCGACAACGAAAACATATTCATTCTTGATAACCGTAATACCCAATGTGTGTACCGTTTTAATATTGAGGGTGAATTTCTGAATACCATTTGTGCAGAACAAGCTGCCCCAAGAGCCGGTAATTTTCCGCAGCTCTCCAACCCGGCCCGGTTCAGCATTGACCCATACCGTAAGCACATTGAAATATATCGCTTTGAAACCTCAACCAACTTTATATTTTCTTACGATGGAAATGCTGCCGGAAACTTTAAATTCTCGGTAACCCCACCCGACTATGCACGCGATACCAACGGCAATTACTGGATATCCACCGGTTGGAACAATTCGGAATCACAATACCGGCTGCTACAAACCGATTCGAAAGGTAAAATAATTGACAGGCATCTCCGCATGATTACCCGTTGTACTCCAACCGAAAGCTTTGCTTTTCATGTAAACGATAACGATAACGACATTAGTTTTTGGGAATTACTGGGGAATATGGTGTACTCATTAAAAGAAAACGACATAACCCCTCGCTATTTCTTCGATTTTGGCGACTACAATTTACCTCTCGATTATCACAACATTGACGGGAACGACTCTTTCAAGATGATTAACCAGCGTGGATACTATACCATTAAACGTTTTATGGAAAATATCGATTTTGCCTACATGGCACTCAACTTTATTAGCAGCAACCAACGCGCCATGTTTCATATTATTCACGACAAACAAAACGACAAAATAAATGTTTATACCGAAAATGCGGCAATCGGACTTTTCGATAAAGCGCAGTATATAAACAACAATAACGAATTGCTCTTTCTTGTATCGCCCCGAAAGGTGCGCAACTTATTCAGAGGCTCACAGCTTATTCCCAAAGCGTTCGAAGACTTGCCGGATAAAATTGGAAATACACGCACACCGGTAGTTTTGAAAATTGCATTGAGTGCGACGAGTAACTCTGATGAAAGTGGATTTATACCCGAGGAGTTGAATTCGGATTACGAAAACTAATTGCCTTTTAAATTAAGCGGCTGATAATTGATTCTACGAGCCTTCTTTTGTTCCATTTTATCCCACGATTGGGCGCAAGTAATGCCTCGCGACGAGAAGTTTTTGTTGCTGCCAACATGCATATTGGGAAACTTACGGTCTTTCGAAAAAAGTATTTTTAAGGCTAAGCCGAAAAATGCTATTCCTAAAAGAGCTACTACGATTAATATGGTAACTAATAAATTCATTTTCTGTTTCTATCTAATTCACGATACTTAATTAACAAGCTTTTCGCATCGGAGTTTAGCAAAACATCGTTTTTATTGAAAATTGCATATAAAACCGAAGCCTCATGTACTAAATCTTTTTTATCGAGCTTGTTCTCGACGGCAAAGTTAAGCCATTTGAGTAATTTGAATGCATTGAAAAGATGAAAAAAACGTTTTTCGAAAACTTCAGCATTACTACAGTTTCGTTTTAATTCAATCAATCCGTCAATAAAGTTACACTGCTCAAGAAACTTTTTTAATAGAGCATCAGTGGTCAAATCGTGAATGGCTAATACGGGCAAAGAGTACAAAGCGTGAATTCGAACAAATAAACCTTTCAGTTTTTTGAATGCTTCGAGCGGGTAAGTCTTTTCAATATTTCTCGCGCCCTTTAAATATTGTTCTACAAGCACACCAGTACCAAAGGGCACACGCTGCGATGCCCTTGCCGAAGGATACACTGCGGTTTGATTTATAAATCCTATTTCAGTTTGAGCAGTGAGTTTATGCAAAAAATAAAAATCTTCACCTGCTTTTTTTCGGTTCATACCGCCCTGGGCTACATACGCACTTGCTCTGACTGCAAAAGCCGAACCTACGGTATAAATTGCATGCGGAAAACCTGTAAACTGCATGGCATAACGATAATAACGCATATAAAGCTCGTACAGAATTATTGCTTCTCCGGCTTCACCATCGGGCAAGGGATGTTCAAAATAAATTGTTGCCGCTAAAATTTTAGAGTTTGCATTAAAAAACTCATAAATCGAAACGAGGTAGTTTTTTGCAAGTAAAGTATCAGCATCGAGCGAAACGATTATTCCATTGGGTTTGTTGTGTGCATTGAAATGCCTCACGGCCTCATCCATTCCAATTTTACGTGCTAGCCCTGCACCGGCATGTTTAGGAGGTAAATCGGGAGCATATATACTTACAAAAGTCAAGCTATTATCGGCTTTATCTACAGCAATATTTTCGATCTCCTTTAGAGTTCTTTGATTCTGTGTAATTAGCTCACAGCTTGCTCCCTTGTGATGGTTTACTACAATTAAGACCACTACACTGCATGCAGGCCTTTTGCATTGCATTAACGCATGCAGCGTGTTGTCCAGTTCAGGTTCATCGTAACAGGGAATTACCACCACCATGTGAGTAGATGCTGGCAATGTTGGCGACTCCCCTTCGATTGAGAATGCTTGTTTCGATATGTATTTTTGAGCAAACATATAATGAAAAAAACCGTGTACGAATATATGCACACGGTTTCAATATCTAATAATTCAAACTACTTATCTGGCTTTTGATTGGGTGTAGCGGGCATTTAATCCTTCTACTATGTCTTTGGTAATATTGTGCTGTTGATCGCCCACTAAAATATTGCCACTATTACTAAAAATGTATGAATACTGATGGGCTTTGTTGTACTCGCGCACATAACCTACAATACTATCTACAATTTGCATGTGAATTTTTTGTTCCAGTTCAGATAACCTACCAGACAATTCATAATCGAGGCGTTGAATCTCCTGCTCTTCGCTCACCAGCCTGTCGCGTTCTCTTATTGCACGTTCTTCGGTAAGAAAACCGCCTGTTTGAATTTTTTCTTGAAATGCAACTGCATCGCGTTCAAAAGCACTTCGTTTACGTGCAAAGTCATTGTTGTACTGACTTTGTGTTTTAACAAACTCATCATTCAAGTCGAGTGACAATTGGTAGTTCACCAAAACTGAGTCGGTGACAATGTAAGCAATGCTAACTCCGCTATCGCCGGATTGAACTTTCTCAACTACCTTAGCTTCGATATCGCTTGCTACAGGTTTTGAACTCAGGCTTATCACAAACAACACGATTACGCCTATTAGCGACAAAACACTTAGTATGAGTGGTAATCTCTTCATTTTCTTTTATTTTTTAAAATATTGACAAATATATATTTTCTGTTGATTTTTGCCTATAACAAATTATAAAAACATCAATTTTCATTTTATATTTTTAAGTTCATTCATTTCAATTTTACATAGAATACCGGCTAAAAATATGTAGTTTTGGAATTGAACTATATAGATTATCGATGCAAAAGCACAATATACCAAAACTCAATTTCCCCAAGTCTTCATTCAAAATAAAAGAAGCAAACGGGCGCATTTATATTTTCGACGATACACGGAATAAATACCTGTTGCTAACTCCCGAAGAATGGGTTCGTCAGAATTGCCTTCATTATTTACGAAAAAATAAGAATTACCCGGGAAGTTTATTGGCCGTTGAAAAGTCGATTACACTAAACAACAAACTACTACGCTACGACATTGTGGCTTACTCAAAGGCCGGCACCCCACTGCTTTTGGTTGAGTGCAAGGCTCCTGAAGTGCCAATAACGCAGAGTGTTTTTGATCAGATAGCGGCATACAATCTCAAACTTGAAGTTCCCTATTTGTTGGTTACAAACGGCTTGTCGCATTTTAGCTGTAAGGTAGATCTTGAAAATTCGAAGTTTATTTTTCTCAAAGAAATACCTGATTATAAAAGCATTTATACCGGAAGCTAAAGAAATACCTGAAATGTAAGTTCACTCTCCCATCCTTTAGGCGTTTTCAGCCACATTTTTTTTGTGGCACAGAGCTCAAAACCCAGCTTCCCGAAAAGAGCAATACTGGCCTGATTACTTTGAGCTATATTGGCATAAAGTTGCTGAATTCCCAATTCGTTTTTCGCATAGTTCATTACAAGGCTTAAAGCCTGCTTTGCATACCCATTCAGTCGGTCATCGCGTTCAAAAATAATCACTCCCACCCCGGCACGACTGTGATAGGGTTCAAAGTCGAAAAGCTCAACAGTGCCCACTGCACGTTTATTCTGTAAAGTTTCAATCACAAGGCGCTGCTCGCGACTTTCCCATATGTCGCGATGAGAGTTTTGAATGTATTTTGCCAATGCATGTTTCGACAAAGGAACCCTCACATTACTTACTCGCCATACTTCAGTGTCGTTCTCCCACTTATAGAGTAGGTCGAGATGCTCAGGCTCAATAGCCGACAGCCTTATTCTATCATTCGAAAGAGTCATGGTTGCTGTCCCAGTTTTGTGAATAACCTGAAAGTAAGTTCTAAGTCTTTCAATACACTGTAGTCGCGAGCATAAAGCATATTCACACGGTCAATAGTGTTGCTGTTGAAATTATCAGAGTCGAGCATATCGGTTGTTTTTAAAATTCCCGGTTGGATTACCGGTAGTCCCATGTACAATTCGGAGTTAATTTTATGATAGCCAACCCAGCTGTATTTTTTGCTTATTACACGGATTATATTTTTGAAATAACCGGCGGGTTTTCTCATAAACCAAATAAATATCGGCGAAAATAAGAACAGGAAAAATGCCAGCAGCATATCGAAAAGTCTTTTGTAGCGCTTGTTCTTGTCACGTGTAATGGCATTTACATTTACTATATACAAGTCGCCTGCGGTATCAATTGAATTGCTGCCAATAATTGAAACGCTTGCCGGAGGTGCAATTTTGTATTCCACATTGAAATCGGCCAGTTGCAACATGGTTTGTATGACTTGTTGCGAACTTATGTCGTCGGAACAAAAAATTAACTCATCAATTCTGTTGATGCGAATAATTTCAGGCAACTGATAAATTGATCCCATGTAGCGCTCGGAGCGGGGCTTCCGTTTTGGAGAAATAAACCCGATGAAACTGGTTGCAATGCCAGTATCTGTAAGCAAATCGCAAACACGTTTACTTTCTTTTTTCAACCCGATTATTGCTACCCTTTTTGGTTTACGCGCACCCAGTTTAAAATTGTCGTTACCTAAAAAATTCAACACTACACGCACAAAAGAAACCACAGTTACAGCCATAACGGCTCCCAACAATATAATTGCTCTTGAGAAACGAGCACTATCGGGCAAAAGAGAATAAATAATCAAAATAAGCAAAGTGCCAATAATAAGACCTCTGAGAATTTTCAGCAACTTAACCGGCCTTTCGTAGCCGCCCGAATAATAAACCGAAATGAGCCAGATTAAAATATATACCGGCAATGCAAAATTCACCAGCTCGTCGGGGTAATAATCGGGACCGTAGCGGTAAGTTTCCCATGCCGGCAAAAGCAGCACAAAGCCTGTGAAAATAGCAAAAAAATCGAGCAGTGGCAACCACGCTTTTTCAAATAACCTATGAGCTGCGGCTATTGCAGCACGAAGATATATAGCCAGATGGATAAAAAATGAAAAAATACCTGCATACTTTTTTGAGAAGTGTTTACGTGCAAAAATTATCATTGCCGTGTAAAACATACGCACGTAATTGAGACTTCCCTTTTTGGTGCTTTCGCCCTTGTAATGAATTATTGTGGTTTCGGGGTAGTAGTAATTATTATATCCAGCCTGGGTAATTCGGTACGATAGGTCAATGTCTTCGCCGTACATAAAGTAATCTTCGTCGAGCAAACCCACCTCATCGAGTACTTTTTTACGCATTAGCATGAATGCCCCGGCCAATACATCAACCTGATGAATTTGGTCGTTGTTAAGAAATGACAAGTGATAGCGGCCAAATATTTTCGACTTTTTGAATAAGGATGCTAAGCCAAATATTTTGTAAAATGCCACCCAGGGAGTGGGCAGTCCGCGTTTCGATTCGGGCAGAAATTGGCCCTTCCCGTCAATCATTTTTACTCCTAGTCCACCGGCTTCGGGGTGTTTATCCATAAAGTGAATTACCTTTCCGAAGGTATCTTCCTCAACCACGGTATCGGGGTTAAGCAACAAAATGAACTCGCCCTGTGCTTTGCGCATGGCTTGATTATTGGCTTTCGAAAATCCCAGGTTTTTTTTGTTGGCAATTAACTTTACCCACGGAAATTTGTGAATCACCATTCCATTAGAGCCATCGACCGAGTTGTTGTCGACCACATAAACTTCAGCTTCGATATTTGCAATAGCTTTTTCTACAGCATGCAGGCATTGTTCTAGAAAATGCTTCACATTATAGTTTACTATTACCACGCTTAGCTTCATTTGCTCGTTTTTTTGGTTAGCGATAAGCTCTCTTCAAAATTTATTTTACCACCAGTGAATACAACTAAACTCGTATGCAGTAATTTTGTGCAAAGTTAAAACTTCCAGAACGATTTTCCCTTTTTTATATTCCGAACCGAGATGTTACTTTCCTGCTCTTCGGGGTGAATGAGGTAGTATATTTCGCCCCACGAAGGCAGACCGCCAATATTCCGGTCGTCGATATAATAGTCGCAATCGATTTTCCGGCTTTTTGTTTCATTGAATTCTTCCTCGGGGTAGTTGCAGTTTACGGCATAAAATTCGAAATCGTTTTTTCTGCAAAACGCCACAGCCTCGTCGAGATATTTACCTGAGCGGTATGTCCACATTATCAACTGATGCCCTTTTTTCTCAAGCATTTTTAGTGTTTCAAATGCAAATGGCCGGGTTTTTCCTATTTCAGGATATTTATGCTCTACTATTGTACCGTCGAAATCTACTGCTATTTTCATTTTAAAACATTTTGTTTATTGCGCCTTAAAACTATAAAAAAACCATTAAGGATAGATTAAAATGTTAAAGTATCGCTGTAATTTATTCTATTTTTAATTGAACGCCCCAGGGTAAGTTCGTCGGTGTATTCAAGCTCACCTCCTACCGACACACCTCTTGCAATGGTGGTAACTTTCACCTCAATATTTTTTAATTTCTTGTAAATATAGAAATTGGTAGTATCGCCTTCCATGTTGGTGCTTAATGCTAAAATTATTTCGGTTACATCGTTTTTTTCTATTCTTTCAACCAACGAAGCGATTTCCAAATCGGAGGGACCTACGCCATCCATGGGCGAGATTACACCGCCCAGCACATGGTACAAGCCGTTATACTGACGGGTGTTTTCAATCGAGAGTACGTCGCGGATTGTTTCTACCACACATATAACTTCTTCGTTGCGCGAGGGGTTTGAACAAATGTTACACACTTCGGTATCGGAAATATTGTGACACACCTTGCAGTGATTTATTTCTTTTCGCAGTTGAATAATTGCATTTCCAAAATCTTCCACCTCAAGCTCATCGAGCTTCAGAAGGTAAAGCACAAGCCGCAGTGCTGTTTTACGGCCTATTCCGGGTAACTTGGCAAACTCTTCCACCGCGTTTTCGAGCAATTTCGATGGAAATTTATCGTGTATCATATTATTATTTCGTTTTCTTGTGGTTTCAAAATGATGAAGTATTAACTCGTGCTTAATTTCCGAGATAAATAAAACCTGAAACAGGAACCTTTACCTACTTCCGATTCTACTTCTATTTCTCCGCCCATAAGTTCAACCAGATTTTTCACAATTGAAAGGCCAAGCCCGTTACCACCTTTTTGCTGGGTTAAGTTATCGCTAACCTGCCTGAAGCGTTCAAAAATAAAATCTTGTTTCTCATCCGGAATTCCAATTCCTGTATCTTCTACCTTAAAGTGAATGTAAGTCTCATCGTAATGTGTAATTCCAAATTCGATGTAGCCCTTTTCAGTAAATTTCATCGCATTCGTAATTAGGTTTGTGAGAATCTGACTCACCCGGTTTTTGTCGAGATCAACTTTAATATCCTCTCCGGGGTTCAATAATTTCAGTTCTAAGCTATTTCCTCCACACATGGTGCAATCACTTTCGAACTCATTATAAATTACTTCGAGCAAAATATTGATTGAAAAAGTTGAACTCATTATTTTCATTTGCCCGGTTTCGAGACTTGAGATATCAATAACGTCGTTTATGATTTGAAGCAGGCTGTCGGCATTTCTTTTTACAATACTTGAATACGATTCTTTTTCAGCTTGTTCGGTTTCGTGCAATTGTATAATGAGGTCGGTAAAGCCTAAAATTGAATTTAGGGGAGTCCGAATTTCGTGGCTCATATTTGCAAGGAACGAGGTTTTAAGGAGGTCGCTTTCTTCGGCTTTTTCTTTCGCTATAATAAGTTCCTCCATCATTTTAATTTTTTCGGTATTGTCGTGACCAATTCCGATTAGCCCCAAAATCTCGCCATCCTCATCTTTGAACGGTATTTTCGAGGTGTTGAGCCATTTGATATTACCGTTTATATTTTCGAGTTTTTCTTGTCTGTTTATGACCGACTTACCTTCTTTCAATACTGCTTTTTCGCTTTCTTCAAACTCACGGGCAATGAAATCGGGGAATATATCGTAATCAGTTTTGCCAATTACATCTTCTAAATTCTCGACACCCATATTATCGAGGTCGGCACGATTGGCAATTATTTTTCGCCCCTGCTTGTCTTTAAGGTAAACTGCATCGGGAATGTTTTCAATGATGGTATTAAGAAGGTTATGGTTGTATTTCATTTGTTCTTCGGCAGCCACTCTTAACGAAATGTCGCTTATAAATCCCTCCACAGCCATCAATTGTCCGCTATTATCATATACACCACAACCGCGCTCCCAAATCCATTTTATGCTTCCGTTTTTATGTTGAATGCGATATTCTACTTCAAAATTACTCTTAATTGACAATGCAGCTTCAACTACTTCAGCTATTTTTTCTTTGTCGTCGGGAGAAATTAAATCTGCAAATGCCACTATTCGATTATTGATTATTTCATCGGGCGAAAAGCCAAGCAGCTCATTGCAGCCATAACTCACGTATTCCATAGTCCATTTAAAGTCGTTTTTGCAACGGTAGGCCATTCCCGGTAAATTTGACAATAAAGTTTGCAGCTGCCGTTTTTGTTCTTCTATTTGTTTTTGGTTGCCTTTGCTTTGTTCGCGCGAAACATACAAATAAGCAGTATAAATAGCAATTATTAATGCCACAAAGACCGCAAATAGAAACAGATAAAACGTAATGCTACGGCTAATAATATGCCCATATAATTCGTGCTTGTTTATTTTTGAAATAAGTATCCAATCGGTTTTGGGCACTTCTTCGATGTAAATCACTACTTCATCGTCGAACCAGCTTATTTCATGAAAAATACTCCCAAAACCCGGATCGGTAAATGATGAGAATTCACCGGAATCATGCAAATATGCTCCCACTCGGTATGCCCTATTCTCATTACTACAGGGCACATTTAGCATGAAAATCGAATCGGACTCCACGTTTGCAATGAAGGCTTTGGAAGAGCTCATTCCTACATAGGGTTTTTCGATTTGTGGAAACAAATATTCTTGTGTATTGATATTGAAACTTACAAAAGCCAATATTTCGTTCTGGTTATTGAAAACCGGTCCCACAAAACTGATAGTAATTTCATTGGAGTCGTCACAATAGAAATTGGTTGATAAAACATCTTGCTCTATTTCAATTTCGTTTATAACAAGCAGAATTTCGTCGTGAACTTTATTTATATAATTGTTGGCAGAATACAATATTTCACCTTGAGTTGAAATAATGAGTATATCGGAAAAAGTATGTTCGATCATAGTAGAATTTAGCCAACGATGCAAAAGACCTTCATCAAAACTACGGGCTTCTCTTTCAATCAAATATGATAATCGGCGCACCAGCTCATAGTTTTCAGAAAGAATTTTTGCATCGAGCAATTCGTCGGCATACCAATGAGTCAGCTGCTCAACTTTCAATTCGGCACTATACACAAACCGATTGAAAGCATCTTGCTTCGACGATGAAACAATGGTTTGCTGATACACGTATGCAATGCCCAGAAACAGAAGCATAATTACAAAAGATACAGGCAGCAGGTATTTAAATTTCATATGATTAAAACGCATTTTGCAAAAATAGTGAATAATTTGTGAGTATCCGTTATTTAAGAATTCCGTATGTTTTCTTTTCTTAAAAATGCAAATAATTGCTCCTGCAATACTATTTTTTCATAAGCGATGAGTGATAGTTGTTTGAATCGAGCTGAATCATTATGTGCTCAATCATTGGGTTGTTATCGGCCTTATATTCTACTTTCAGGTTTGCCTGAAACATGTGCGAAGCCATTTGCCAAAACATGGCATGAAATCCATTCAGGTAATTTTTAATCAGGTCGTAAGGTGAGCTCCCCAGTTCGCGGCTCAACATAAGTAGAAGCAGTCGCCCCTGCCTCTTATTCAGCCCCGATAAATGCGACATGTAATTGTCTTTCACATAATTCTTCGACCATTTTAAATAACGCCTTTTTTGTCTTCCGTTGTAAAGTTCAAGTTCGCTATTAATTCGCGAGTACTCTTCACGTACTAATATAATTAAGGGGTAAATTTTTTCAATGTCTATTTTTAGTTGCTCATACTGTTTACGCTCACTGTCATCCTTAAAAGCATAGGGCTGATAAACTACAATTTCTTTAAGCTCGAAATTAAACGGTTTCTCATTACCATTTTCCTGAGCAAAAAGTGATGAAGTAGTAAGCGTTAAAATTAGGAAATATATGAATGAAATTATTATCGTTCTCATGTACTAAATCCGCTTTGTAAAAATCATTTCCTTTTAGGAAAAGTAAAAATTTTACTGTGTTTTCTTAATTGTATATTAAAACGCAATATGCCTGTAAATATTATAGCAACAGAAGTTTAATTGAAATGTTTTCCTATTATTTCTTCCTCACGACCATCATCCCGTCACGAAAAGGAAAAACCACGTTTTCGACACGTCCATCGGCCTTTACCATACGGTTGAATTCAACAATGCCCATGGTTTGCGGGTCGCTTGTTGTAGCTTCGGGGTCAACAACTTTGCCGTTCCACAGGATGTTGTCGGCAATAATATAACCGCCGGGGTTTACATAATCGAAAACCATTTTGTAGTATGCCGGGTATTCCTTTTTATCGGCATCGATAAATACAAGGTCGAATTTTTCATTCAAGGTCGGCACTATTTCCATTGCCTTTCCTATATGAAGGGTAACAATGTGGCTAAGCCCTGCTTTTTGAATGTATTTCCTAATAATATCTTCCAGTTCGTCGTGCACCTCAACGGTATGCAACATTGAACCTTCATCAAGTGCCAATGCCATACTAATGGCCGAATATCCGGTAAATGTCCCCAATTCGAGGACCCGCTTGGGCCGTATCATTTTGCAAAGCATGTACAACATTTTCCCCTGCACATGCCCCGACAGCATACGCGGATTAATGCAAGTGAGGTGGGTTTCCCGCTCAAGTTCTTTCAGGAAATCTTCTTCAGGCTGGGTATGGCCTTCAATGTACTGATTCATTTCAAATGATAAATCCATATTTTACAGGAAAATCAATTTCGAGAGTGTATCTTTTTTAAGTATTTCGTTTGAAACACGGTATAAATCGTCGGGGGTAATGGCTTCAATTTTTTTGAAAACGCTTTCAATGCTATCTACCTTATTAAAATACAGAAAGCTGCGCCCAAGGGTAAGCATCAGGTCTTCGCGATTCTCGTTGGCAATGGCCAGTTGGCCTATCATTTGTTTTTTGGCTCTTGCCAGCACTTTGGGCCCCATTTTTTTATCTCTCAGCAGTTTGAATTCCCGTTCAACAATATCAACTGCTTTGAACAGGTTGTTGCGTTCGGTCCCAAAATATACCATGAAAATACCAGTATCGGTATAAGGCGTGTAATTGGCTTCCACACTATACACCAGTCCGCTTTTTTCGCGCATCGACATGTTCAGGCGCGAGTTCATCGAATTTCCGCCCAAAATATTGTTGAGCAGGACTAGTGGAAGCCTCATTTCGTTTTTCAACTTATAGGCTTCGGCACCTATAATGCAATGCGACTGGAAAGTATCTTTTTCTATTTCGATTTCGGCAGGCTTGTATATTCCAAAAGGTTCGCGTCCGCATACTAGGTCTTTTTGCGGCATTTCGGAGAAATAGAACGAAGTAAGCTTTTCGAACTTTGTAAAGTCTATTTTTCCAACCGAGCAAATCACCATTTGGCTTGTATGGTAATTGCTTTTAATAAACTGTTTAACTTTTGCCCTGTTGAAAGCCCTAACGGTTTCGGGTGTTCCTAGTATGTTGCGGGCTATTGGATGCCCGTTAAAAACCAGCTCTTCGAATTCGTCGTAAATCAATTCGGCAGGCGAGTCGTTGTACGAGTTTATTTCTTCGATAATTACTTCCTTTTCGAGATCTATTTCCTTTGAAGGAAAAGAAGCATTGATGACAATATCGCTTATCAGCTCGATGGCACGCACATAAAATTCATTCAAAAAAGTAGCATATACAGCTGTTTCTTCTTTGGTGGTATATGCATTCAGTTCGCCACCAACATCTTCCAGACGGTTAATGATTTGAAACGATTTGCGTTTTTTTGTTCCCTTAAAAATGGTATGCTCAATGAAATGTGCCATGCCCTGCTCGTGCTCCTCTTCGTCGCGCGAACCGGTATTTACAATTACCCCAAAGTGGGCTACGGGCGAATCGACCTGCTGGTGTATAACCCGAATCCCGTTTTTTAAAGTAAACAACTTATAATCCATAATATAAATGTAAAAAGGACTGCAAAACTACCTAAAATCAGGCACATATTTTAACTGATTGCATTGTAGTTTGCATTTTTCACACTTCAATCTGAAAATTTTACGAACGAGCCTAAGGGAAAGGACAAATGGGGTGAATAGTTGTTCCCTGGTTTGAACATCTCATTTTCTTAATTCAATAACACTTAATCGCTAAGGAACTGAGAAACTGAGTGTTTTTTGTATTTCTTTGCGCCATAGAGCCATATTAAACAATTTAAATTCGCCACGTAAGCTAATGCTAACTTATAACAAATCCCTATAAACGAGTTGTGGTTCGCCGCACAATAAAAATGCTGTCAGGTCTATCGGCCCCGACAGGATTCAAAACTCTGCCGAGGGTAAACGGCGTATGAAGCAACAAGCCACTGCGAACAGATACAGGCAGTTGCGTTTCGCAAAAAAATCCCGTTAGGGATTCAATGTGGGTAGAAAATGAATGTACCACGGGACCCTGCGTGCCGTAGGTACGCGATATGTGGCAATAGTTATATGCAAACGGATTTTGCACCTACGGCGCAATTTTTTGGACGATGAATCCGATTTTTCTACCCGCATTTTATGCCTAAAGGCATAGTCGAATCATGTATTTTGTAGATAAATACACCTGAAACCGCACCAACCCGCAGCGTAAACCTGTCG
>SKHV01000331.1 GCA_007116765.1 Prolixibacteraceae bacterium
GGCTCACCTATGTGATCAAAAACATCAACGATACCAAAAACTCCGAAGCAAAGTATTTGCTACCGCAATTTATCGATAAAAACCTAATCGAGTAATACGCGGTTGGTGGGGTGCATACATTAAAACCGCACGTTTTGCCAATGTGGCTTTCTCAAACGGGAGTTTACCTTTGGGTTTTATTGAACGTTTGAACAAACAACAACCCTGGTCGTGCCCACGTGGCATACGACGCTTTTTTGTTTCACCCCAGGAATCAGGCGAACTCTGCCTTATGGCCTCCATCATGGGCGAATCGGGCGATATCTTCTATCCCAAGTTGGACGAAGAGCGCGACATGATCCCTTTCGACCAAATGGCCATCGACCTGTTGCACACCCTCGGCCTCGAACCCGATATTTGCAAAACCGAAGCCGAAGCACGCACAAAAGCGAGAGAGCGACAAAGCGAAGAGGCGCAAACTCGACAGGTCGCCCCATCGCCCAATCACCCCATCGCTCCATCGCCCAATCACCCAATCGCCCCTTCACAAAAATACCCCATCTACTTCTTCGGCTCCGACACCTCCGGCGAAAAAAGCTTTGAAGAATTCTTTACCGAAAAAGAAGAATTGGACAACGACTCCTTCATCAACCTTGGTGTGGTAAAAAACTCAACAAAACGCAGCATACAAGAAATCGATGCCATTTTCGATCAACTTCACAACCTGTTTGAATCAAACGAAGTTACCAAAGCAGCCATCGTTGACATATTAAAAACCTACCTGCCCAACTTCGAGCACATTGAAACAGGCAAAGGGTTGGATTCGAAGATGTAATTTACGAGAGAGCCAAATTCGAGGGGGCGACAGAGAGAAAAAGGCGAATTAGTGAAAAAGCACATCAAAAGAATACACAAATGGAAAAAATTCGAACCCACAAAGACCTAAACGTATATCAACTTTCCTTCGAAGGAGGGATGGAAATCTTTGAAATTTCAAAATCATTTCCAAAAGAAGAAAAGTATTCGATAACAGATCAAATTCGAAGATCCTCACGCTCAGTAACTGCTAACATTGCAGAAGCATTCAGGAAAAGACGCTATCCAAAGGCATTCATTGCAAAACTTTCAGATTCTGAAGGAGAAGCAGCTGAGACACAAGTTTGGCTAGATTATGCTTTGGCCTGTAAATACATTGAAAAAGACAATTATATCAAACTATTTGATAAATATGATCACATAATTGCAATGATTATTAATATGATTAATAAACCCCAAAATTGGTCATTTTAGTCTTTTTCGCCTTTTTCCTCTCTTTCGCTCCATCGCCAAACGGCTCCTCATCTTTTTTCAAACTTCATAAACTGTATAAATAAAACGTTATGTACAAACATTTCTTCAAGCGAATCATAGACTTTATACTTTCCTTTATTGCATTAACCATTTTATCGCCGATTTTGATTCCGGTAATAATTGGATTGGTGCTAACCGGAGAGCACTATGTGTTCTATTTTCAAAAACGGATTGGCTATAAAAACAAGCCTTTCTTCATTTGGAAATTTGCAACCATGTTAAAAGCAAGTCCGAGTTTAGCTGGTGGTTTACATACCACCCGAAAAGATCCGCGGATTTTGCCCATGGGAGGTTTCCTTCGCAAAACCAAAATCAACGAGTTGCCACAAATTGTCAACATCTTAAAAGGCGATATGAGCATTATTGGGCCCCGCCCGTTGGTAGACAAAACATTTGCGCCTTATTCCGACGAGGTGAAAGCCAATATCTACAACGTAAAACCCGGCTTAACAGGAATTGGTTCCATTGTATTCCGCGATGAAGAACGCCTGTTGTCAGAAACCAATATGGATCTTGACGAGTTCTACGCCAAACACATTTCACCCTACAAAGGCGAACTGGAAATGTGGTATCAAAAAAACCTGTCACTCTACACCGATTTCATGCTAATTTTCCTCACTGCTTGGGTCATTTTTTCACCCGAAAGCGATTTGGTTTATAAGGTATTTAAAGATTTGCCTGAACGGCCGAGTGAGTTGAAATAAGTATGTCGAAGAGCGCCATCTTTTGCGCACTGAACTATAATTAGTTTAAACAACATTCTACCATTACGGCGCATACAACGTAGCAGCTTTTTTCAACTGTGTGCTTGCGCCGTTTTTAAAATGCTGACGCATTTTACCCCCGGTTGAAACCGGGGGCTACCATAATGGTCGCCGTCCGCGAAAGCTTTCGGGACGGCTTTTTGTACACGTAAACCAATAAATACGCATATAACATTTTGTATACGTAAAATAATAAACCCGAAATATTCAAAACAACTAAAGCACCTTAGCACGTGAACGGCCTCGTCCCGATAGCCATCGGGACAGGCGGGGTACCCACACGGTGTAGTTGGCGTTAAAAAAAATTTGTCTGAGCGTAGCGAGTTTATTTTTTTTAGACAACAAGCCGATTGTGGGTCGCCGAGTACCGGAGCCTTGACTTTTTTTCCTGAGTTTTTTGTGTTAAGACAAAAAAGTCAGTGGGGTCTGGGGCAAAGCCCCATTAAACAAAAACATTTAATTACGGCCACAACAACACCTCATCTTTTATCATCACCCTACCGCGGCCGATTTTAAAATGCTGGCGCATTTTTACCATA
>SKHV01000137.1 GCA_007116765.1 Prolixibacteraceae bacterium
TAGGTGTTTTTTGCTACCGTCCAAACGCTTGCTCTTGAACCAAAATTACCTTTGGTCTGCTTCAGGATTTTTTTCCTGCGTGCTCTTGATGCAACGCTGTTTACACTTCTTGGCATAACTTGAATTTTTAAGGTGGTTAGCGCCCTGTTTTCATACAGGAACTTTTGGCTAATTCACCGGTTAACTACTATTTATTAATTATTTCAAAAGAACTATTTCAACGCAAGCAACTTTTTCACGTTGGTTTCGTCGGCTTTATCGACTAAACCAAAGTATGTAAGGTTGCGTTTTTGTTTTGTGCTTTTTTTAGTCAAAATGTGACTTTTAAAAGCGTGTTTTCTTTTGATTTTACCTGTACCGGTAAGCTTAAAACGTTTTTTAGCTCCGGCATTTGTTTTCATTTTTGGCATTATTCTGCTTTTTAAAAATGATTACCTAATTATTTCTTTTTCTTAGGTGAAATAAATATTGTCATACGTTTGCCTTCTAACTTAGGCATTTGTTCTAATGAACCAACCTCTTCGAGTTCCTGTGCTAATTTCAACAGCAGTATTTCGCCTTGTTCTTTAAAAAGAATTGAGCGGCCTTTGAAAAATACAAAAGCTTTCACTTTAGCCCCGTCTTTGAGAAATTTTTCTGCATGCCGCAGTTTAAATTGAAAATCGTGTTCGTCGGTATTGGGTCCAAATCGGATTTCTTTCACCACTACCTGCACGGCCTTGGCTTTCATCTCTTTTTGTTTCTTTTTTTGCTGATAAAGAAACTTTTGATAGTCGATGATTTTACAAACCGGAGGTACGGCTTTGGGAGAAATTTCCACCAAATCCAATTCCAACTCATCGGCCATTCGTATGGCTTTTGGTGTGGCTACTACTCCTGGCTCTTCAATGTTATCTCCTACCAGACGAACTTCAGGTACTCTGATATGATGATTGATCCGATGTAACGATTCATTACGTCTTTCGGGTCTTCTTCCTCTAGGTGCTCTTGGTGCTATTGTACAGTCCTCCTATATTTAGTTAATAATAATCTTTAAACGTATAAAGAAGTCATTTGTTCTTTCACTTCTTTTTCAATTGTCTGGGCAAATTCGTCGATACTCATTGTACCCTGATCGCCTTGCCCCTGACGGCGAACCGATACAGTATCTGTTTCGGCTTCTTTTTCGCCAACAATCAGCAAGTATGGAATTCTTTTGAGCTCGTTATCACGAATTTTCCTTCCAATTTTCTCATTGCGATCGTCAACAACGGTGCGAATATCGCAATTATTTAATTTATTTGAAACTTTTTGTGCGTATTCGTTAAATTTTTCACTAATTGGCAATATTACAACCTGTTCGGGAGTTAACCATAATGGAAATTTACCGGCGGTGTGTTCAATTAAAACAGCCACAAAACGCTCCATCGATCCGAATGGTGCTCGGTGAATCATTATTGGCCTGTGCTTCTGATTATCAGCGCCGGTATATTCCAGTTCGAACCTCTCGGGAAGGTTGTAATCGACTTGAATTGTACCTAACTGCCAGCTTCGGCCTACGGCATCCTTAATCATAAAATCAAGTTTCGGTCCGTAAAATGCGGCTTCGCCTGTTTCGGTTACAGTGTTGAGGCCTTTTTCTTGTGCGGCTTCAATAATTGCACGTTCGGCTTTTTCCCAGTTTTCATCGGAGCCGATATATTTTTCAGTATTCTTAGGGTCGCGCAAAGAAATTTGAGCGGTGAACTCTTTAAAGTCAAGTGCCTTGAAAATGATAAAAATAATGTCGATTACTTTTTTAAATTCACCGTTCAGCTGGTCGGGCGTACAAAAAATATGTGCATCGTCCTGAGTAAATCCTCGAACACGGGTAAGACCATGTAATTCGCCACTTTGCTCATAACGGTATACCGTACCAAACTCGGCATAGCGCAGAGGTAAGTCTTTGTATGAATGCGGGCGTGCTTTATATATTTCGCAATGGTGTGGGCAGTTCATCGGTTTCAACAGGTATTCTTCACCTTCTTGTGGTGTATTGATTACCTGGAATGAATCTTTCCCGTATTTTTCGTAGTGCCCCGATGTTTTGTAAAGGCGAACATCGCCAATGTGCGGGGTCATTACCTGCTCGTACCCGAACGATTTTTGAACCTTTTTCAAAAAGGTTTCAAGCTGTTCGCGCAACTGGGCTCCTTTAGGCATCCATAATGGAAGTCCCATTCCCACATCTTGCGAAAATGTAAATAAATCCATTTCGCGGCCTATTTTCCGGTGGTCGCGTTTTTTTGCTTCTTCGAGCAGTACAAGGTATTCTTCGAGCAATTTGGCTTTTGGAAATGTAATTCCATACACCCGGGTGAGCATTTTATTCTTCTCGTCGCCACGCCAGTAGGCTCCGGCAACACTCAATAGTTTTATTGCTTTTATATCGGCGGTATTGGGCAAGTGAGGGCCACGGCACAAATCAGTAAATCCTCCCTGCGAATACAGCGAAATAGTACCATCTTCCAACTCGCTTATCAATTCAATTTTATATTCATCGGCTTTTGTTTTGAATAAATTCAATGCATCGTCTTTGGATATTTCGCGACGCTCGATGTTATTTTTTTGGCGTGCAAGTTCGAGCATCTTTTTCTCAAGAACCGCAAGGTCTTTCTCAGCAATCACCTTACCCTCGGGTAAATCTACGTCGTAATAAAAACCATTTTCAATAGCAGGGCCTATACCAAATTTTGTTCCGGGATAAAGCGCTTCTATAGCTTCGGCCATAAGGTGAGCCGAGGAATGCCAAAACGCATGTTTACCTTCTTTATCGTCCCATTTATGTAGTACTATGCTTGAATCAGATTCAATAGGGCGGTTTAAATCCCACAATTCTTCATCGACAGAGACCGCTAAAACTTCTTTTGCCAAGCGAGGACTTATATCGCGGGCAATTTCGTAGCCTGTAACAGGATTTTCAAATTGTTTTATACTCCCGTCGGGTAATGTTATATTAATCATTGTGTAATATTTTTTCAAAGGGTGCAAAGATAATGAATATGAAAAATAATCAATGTTTTAGTGGGTTTAAATCAAGTAAAACCCAAAAGAAATAAAACTAAACAAAGAATCGCTTATGATTTGGATGTTTGGGGTAATGAGAAGTAGAGTGTTGTGCCTTCCCCCTTTTTGCTTTCAATCCACATTTTTCCGTTGTTTTGTTTGAGCAAATCTTTACAAAGTGTAATGCCTAAACCACTTCCTTCTTCGCCTAAAGTGCCTTTACCCGATTGTATAATCTCTTCTTTGCCCAGCAAGCGTTCAATTAAAGCTTCACTCATACCCACTCCCTGATCGGCAATCGAAACAACAATGCCATCTTCCTTAATTTCAGCATTAATGATAATCTGCGAGTTTTGATAAGAAAACTTCAAGGCATTACTTATCATATTGCGTAAAACTACTTTCAAACTATTTTTGTCGACATACACACTAGTGCTTTCATGAACAGCATTGACTATTTCTATATTTTTAGATTCGGCCAGTAAGGAAAAGCCTTTAATTATATGCTGCACACTTTCATGCAAATCAGTATCTTCGAAATTAAATTCAATGTTTCCTGATTTTGATCTGCCCCATATCAATAAGTCTTCAAGTAAATTGTATGTAACCCGGGTTGAACGGACAATCATTTCAATGAATTTAGACTCAATAGGCTCATTGCCATCAATTGCCTTATCTTTCAATAAATCAGTTAACTGCACCAGTGAATATACCGGGCTGCGCAAATCGTGCGCCAGAATATTTATGAAGTTGTTTTTAAGTCTGTTAGTTTCTTCAAGCTCTTCTTTTTGTTTTTGTAACTCGTTACGTTGTTTCTCTATTCGGATAGTGCGCTCGGCAACTTTTTGTTCAAGTTCTTTTTTGATTCTTTCGTTATGTGCATCTCTGATTTTTCCCATTACATAAAAAACAAACACAAAAAATAAAACAACAAGAATCTTAAACCATGTGGTTTTCCAAAAGGGAGCCTTAACAATTACTGTGAGCGATGCGCCTTCTTCATTCCAGAATCCCTGATTATTAGCAGCCTTCACCCTGAAAGTATACCTCCCGGGGTTCAAGTTGGTATAAACAGCCTCGCGCTTATTACCCGCATAGTTCCAATCAGATTCAAAACCTTCGAGATAATATGCAAACGAATTATTTTCAGGATTGATGTAATTAATAGCGGTGAATACAAACTCTATTCGCTTGTGCTGATGCTCAAGGGTAATAGAATTCTCAACTACAATATTTTTATCAATTATGCTACTGCTATTGTGATTATTTACATCGTTGTTCAATACCTGTAACCCGGTAATATATACTGAAGGCGGATTATCGTTGAAATTCAGAGTTGAAGGATTGAAATAGTTAATACCGTGAAGCGTACCAAAAAACAGCGCGTTGTCACCGTTGTTGAAAACCGAAAGTGCCAAGAACTCATTTGAAACCAGCCCGCTTTGTTTGCTTAAATTTACCACTCTGTTATTTTGAATATCGAGCATTGATAAGCCATTGGCAGTACCTGCCCAAATATTGCCATCGATGTCGCTGTTTATAGAACGAATATTCTTATTCTTAAATCCATCGGTATAAGCTGTAAAGTTATTTGTTTCGGGTAAGTACAGGTTTAGTCCATCGTTAGAACCAATCCAAACTTGTCCGCTATTATCGACAAACACTGTATTTATTCGATTAGATAATAATGAATTAGAATCATCTTCGACCGAATAATAATTCACAAATTCGGTTTCGCCTTGATGCAATACACTTAATCCCCATACTGTGGCAACCCAAACCGAGTTATTCGAATCGACAGTGATGTCGAAGGCATAATCATTTGCCAATTTATTATTCTTTGCATTATAGTTGACAAATGTTTCTGTTTGAGGATCAAATTTATCGACACCGGTACCATGCGTGCAAACCCACAAAAAGCCATCATGATCTTCGGCAATGGATCGCACATCGTTACTTGAAATAGAATATTCGTTATCGGGGTCGTTCACAAAAGTTTCAAAGTCGTTAGTTTTGGGCCTAAAACGCTGAAGTCCGCCCCAATACGTACCTACCCACATTTGTTGTTTAGAATCGTGGTACAAGTTTAACACCGCACCTTTACCCAAACTTGAGGGATTATTTTCATCGTGAAAATAACTTGTTGTTCTCCCCTTGCTCCACTCAAAAACATCGATTCCATTGTAGGCATTACCCATCCACAAATTGCCTGAAGCATCTTCGCTTATTGCAGTAATAGGATCAACAGTAAGACGGAAGGGTGAATCGATATGAGAATCGAAACGTGCAATATTCAATGGTTCGGGCGAAAAACTTACCCCCCCGGGAGAATGGAGTGTCCAATAGTTATTATCTCGATCGTGAAATACGGTATTGATGTGGGGTAAAGGAGTAAACTCCTGACTTGAGTCATGGTAATATCCCTGAAAAAAATCACGATCGGCCACATAAAGTTTAAGTCCAGAAAAATCGATTACCCACAAATAGCCTTCGTTATCAAGATAAATTTCCCTTACGTTACGGGCATATTCATTATCCGTCGAATAATTCTTCAGCTCGCCTGTTTGAGGATGAAAGCGCCACATGCCAGAACCATCGGTACCCAGCCATATAAATTCACCTTTTTCCTCAATTGCTGTTAAGTCTCCTTGAAAATCTTCATTTTCAGGAATCTCAATGTTTACATATTCTTTCGATTTGCGATTATATCGAACAATCCGGTTCTGATTAATTGCCGAAATCCATATAAAACCTTCATTGTCGATGAAGAATGCACTAATTTGGCCATGTTCAACATTAAAAATTTCAGTGAACATTAATTTCTCTTCATCGAAATAATATATTGAATTTAAATCAGATGCATATAGAATTCCATCAAATGATTCCTCAAAACGTGCCACAAAACTTGACTTAAGCCCACGAGGTTCTTCTTCGCTCGAAAAAACTTCAATTGAATCACTTCCTATATCGTATAAGCACAATAAACCATCAAGCCCAATCCAAAGTCTTCCTTGCAAATCGGAATAAAGTAAATTGATGTTCGATTGACTTACCCCGTAATTCCGTTCATCGCTGGTCAGATATCTTTTTATATTGTATCCATCAAAACGGTTAAGTCCGTTTGTTGTTCCAATCCACATAAACCCTAGACTATCTTGCGCAATAGATGTTGCAGTGGTGCTTGATAATTGATTATTGTATTGAAACTCATTAAATCGTAAATCAACTGTCTGTCCCTTCGATTCTGAAAAAACAACGCAAATTATCAATATCAAGAAAAAATATCTCAGCATAAAATTTCAATTCTTTTATTTTTTGGTCAATCTCAATTAATATTTAACCAGACAAATGTACGATTATACAGTTTAAACACGTTAAAAATAGGCTTTTAAAAAACATGTTGTATAAAACAAATGTTCGTTCTATTCACCAAAAATTTAAATACGCAGGTTTTATCATCAGAATTTTCAAACTGCATAAAAAATTAGTTATTTTACAGTGTTAAATCAGATAAAATAATAGTATAAATACTTTTCAATTATGAATATTTCAAGCTTTTTCAAATTCACAATACTGTTTTTCACATTTCTTTTCCCAATACTTACTTCAGCTCAGAATAAGCTCTCATTAAGCGATTTTGTAACCGACCATACGTTTCAGGCAAAAACCGTTAGTGGAGTTAATTCCATGAACGACGGCATTCATTTTTCATCGCTCAAAAACAGCAGTTCAATAGTAAAATACAGCTACCGTACCGGCGAAGAAGTGGAAACAATATTCAGCCTTGATCAATTAAAGGAAAAACCTATTGAGCAAATAACTGCTTATACCTTCAGTGCCAATGAGCAGCGCATTTTAATCGAGAGTAACAAAAAGCCCATTTATCGTCGTTCGTATACTGCCGAATACTACATTTGGGATGATTATACCCAAACTCTTTATGAACTTTCGGAATACGGGCCTCAGCAGGCAGCCGAATTTTCACCCGACGGTGAACGCGTAGCCTTTGTCCGCGACAACAACCTGTTTATAAAAACCATACGCTTCGGCACAGAACAGCAGGTTACAAACGATGGAGAATTCAATAAAATTATAAACGGAATACCCGATTGGGTTTACGAAGAAGAATTTGGATACAACAAAGCATACGCATGGTCGCCCAACAGCGACAAGCTGGCGTTTGTGAAATTCAATGAAACCGAGGTCAGTGAGTTTTCGATGCAAATGTATAAAGGCATGGTTCCCGAACGTACCGATAATGAGTTATATCCTGGCTTCTACACTTTTAAATATCCTAAAGCCGGTGAAAAAAACTCGGAAGTTTCGGTACATGTTTACGACATAAAAACCCGTACTACGATTGAAGCCGATACGGGCGAAGAAACCGACATATACATTCCACGCTTAAAATGGAGCCCCGATGGGGAAAACCTGGTAATTTTCAGCTTAAACCGCAGGCAAAACGAATTGGTGGTTTTATACACTAACCCACACACCGGCGATTCCCGCACTCTTTTTACCGAAAGAAACAATCGCTATATCGACAGCGATTTTCTCGACTTTTTCAGATACCTCGAAGACAATTCGCATTTTGTAGTAATGAGTGAACGCAATGGCTGGTCGCACCTGTACCTTTACCGTAACAATGGTTTTTTGGTAAAGCAAATTACCAGTGGTGAATTTGACGTGACCGATTTTTACGGCTACGACGATTCTCGAAAACTGTTCTTTTATCAGGCAGCTAAAAAATCACCCCTTCAGCGCGAGGTATATTCAATTAGTCTCGACGGGAAAAACACAGAGTTGCTTTCGCCAAATGTAGGCACCAACCGTGCCATTTTCAGCAGCAATTACAGGTTTTACCTGAATTATCATTCAAGTAAAAACACACCCGAAAAGGTAACGGTTTACGACCGCAGAGCCCGAGAAGTACGTGTAGTTGAAAACAATACTACCTTGAAGAATAAGCTGGAACAATATATTCTGCCTACCAAAGAGTTTTTTACTTTCAATACTTCTGAAGGCATTGAATTAAATGGCTACATGTTATTGCCGTCTGATTTTGATGCCGGAAATCAATATCCTGTGATTATGTATCAGTACAGCGGTCCAAATTCGCAACAAGTGAATGATGCGTGGCGCATGGATTGGCATTATTACATGGCCGAACAGGGTTACATAATTGTGTGTGTGGATCCGCGAGGCACTGCAGCACGTGGCGAAGAATTCAGAAAAAGCACCTACCTGCAACTGGGCAAGCTTGAATCGGACGACCAGGTTGAAGCTGCACGTTATCTGCAATCGTTAAACTATGTTGATGGAAATAATATTTCGATTTGGGGCTGGAGCTATGGTGGATTTATCTCCACATTAGCATTGGGCAAAGGAGGCGATTTATTCAAAGCGGCCGTGTCGGTTGCCCCGGTTACAAATTGGCGCTACTACGATACGGTTTATACCGAACGCTATATGCGTACTCCACAACAAAATCCAAACGGATACGACGACAACTCGCCCATTAACAACATTAAAGACATTAGCGGAAACCTTTTGCTTATACACGGTACTGCCGACGACAATGTACATGCACAAAATACTTACGAGTACGCCGAAGCGCTTGTTCAGGAGGGAATTCAATTTGATATGCATATTTACACAAACCGCAACCACTCAATTATTGGAGGAAACACCCGAATGCACCTTTACACTAAAATTGTAAACTTTTTTGAAGCTAATTTGAAATAAAGAACTTTTCAAGTAGCTTGTAATTATTGAGCTGGAAGATTCTCTATTTTATTTTAGTCTCATCTGTTTTAATATGCAAATCGCGTTGAGGGTATGGAATGGTTATGTTGTTCTCTCTGAATTTTTGATCGATTGCAAACCGCAACTTACTTTTTATCAATTCAGCAAAAAATGTATTACTAGACCAAAATAGCAGTTTGAAATTGAGTGACGAATCTCCAAAATCGTCAAAGCGTACCGAGGGTGGCGGGTCTTTTACTATATCGTCACATTCGTCTGCACATTCCAGAAGAACTTTCTCCACTAAACGCACATCGGAACCGTATGCAACACCAACTTCAACCGCAAAGCGGCTTTTTTCATCCATGTGGCTCCAGTTGGTCACATTATCAGTAGTGAATTTCGAATTAGGAATAATCAACACCATGTTGTCTCTGTCAATTACTATAGTTGTTCTTATCCCAATTTCTTTTACACGCCCCACAATATCACCCACCTGAACTACATCGTGAACTTGAATTGAACGATCGAAGAGTATAATAATTCCCGAAAAGAAATCGTTAAAAATACTCTGTAAACCAAAACCAACACCCACTAGTAATGCTGAAATTGAAGCAATAAAAAATGTTAGTTTTAAGCCAATAGAACCTATTGCAATAAAAATACCCACAATCCAAATGAAGTATTTAGTGATTTGTAAAACCGATTTAGCTTTCCCAAAGTCAAGCCTGTCTTTTTCGATCTTGCGATTCATTGAATAGTCAACAACAAGGACTATAAGCCTAATAACAAAAAGCAGAACTACAAGAACAAACAGTTTTTGAACCGTGAAGTTAACTACATCGCCCGAAAAGATTGAATATTCAAAAAATGCTTTGGTGTTTACATTTTCAATCTGAAGTAATATAAATATGCCCAATACCCACACCAAATAATTAGTGCCACGGGCAATAAGAATTCTGAGCCTTTGAGATAAACCTGAAAATATTGAATTGCGTTTTATAAAACGGTTAAGCATAATGCTAATCAATGAAATTATTATTACGCCCACTGTTAATACTAAAAGCTGACTTATTGTAACTTTAAAATCACCCAAGCGAAAAAGTACTTGGTTTCCATATTCGAAAATCGCATCCATACTTTATTTGAGTGTTAGTTTGAAAATATTTTTTGTTTCTCA
>SKHV01000382.1 GCA_007116765.1 Prolixibacteraceae bacterium
AAGAGAAAGCTTATTCAACTGTAATTTTAGTGTTTGTTGTGTGTTTTGTTTCAGCACAAGATTTTGCTAATCCTTTCGAGATGAACGAACGCCTAGGTCGGGGTATTAACATGGGAAATACATTCGAAGCTCCTAGTGAAACAGCATGGAGCAATCCATGGAAACCGGAGTACTTCAGAATTATGTCCGAATTGGGGTTTTCACATGTACGTATTCCAATAAGATGGACTACTCCCGAAAGGAGCATGAATACAGATCCTTACACAATTTATCCCGATTTTCTGAACCGTATTCAGGAAGTTGTTGATACTGCACTAATGTATGGACTTCATCCTGTAATAAATATGCATCATCACGAAGAACTATTTGATGATCCCGATGAACAAAAGCAACGTTTTATTTCACAATGGACTCAAATTGCCGATCACTTTAAAGACTATCCCGACAGTTTGATTTTTGAAGTATTGAACGAACCACACAATAATTTGACAGCCGAAAAATGGAACCTCTTTTTTGCCGATGCCCTTTCTGAAATTAGAAAAACTAACCCGCAGCGTGTGGTAATGATTGGAACTGCCGAGTGGGGAGGTTTGGGCGGTCTTTCAAAATTAGAACTGCCCGACGATGACAGGCTTATTTTAACTATCCATTATTATAACCCGTTTCAATTTACCCATCAGGGTGCAAGCTGGTCGGGCGATCATACCAACGAATGGCTGGGTACCGAGTGGAATAACACAGACTCAGAGAGACAAACTGTAATGGATGAATTTGCTTACGCTAAAAATTATTCCGAACAGCACAACATTCCCATTCATGTGGGAGAGTTTGGCGCATACAGTACTGCCGACTTGGAATCGCGTGTGCGCTGGACAACTTTCATGTCGCGTTGGTTCGAAGAGCAGGGCTTTAGTTGGGCCTACTGGGAGTTTAGTGCAGGTTTTGGTATTTATAACCCATCAAACGGTCAATTACTGATGCCTTTGGTTGATGCCTTGTTGAATAACCCGATGCCGGAGCCTGTTGGGCAAAGTATTGAAACGATATACGAAAATACTTTTGAAAATGGCGGTGACGGATGGTCATTGCAAACACAAGGCGGAGCAAGCGCTTCATTAAAAGAAGAGAACAGCCAAATACGCATTGAAATTTCCGAAGGGGGAACAGAAACATGGCATGTGCAACTTGTGAAAAGCGGAATTGCTTTACAACATGACGAAATGTACAGGGTCAGGTTTAATGCTGCTTCAGCTAACTTTCCGCGTACATTTACTACTTATGTAGGAAAAGCTTCCAGTCCGTGGAGCGCTTATAGCGGACACAATTCTGTAACTTTAAGCGACTTTGAATACCAGCACAGCTATTCATTTACCATGGGTGCAAATACCGATAACAATGCTCGTTTGGTGTTTGATTTGGGAAATTCCGATATCGACTTTATTCTTAAGTATATTACACTCGAAAAATTGTCGTTCGATAATACTTCCGTTTTATATCAAAGTGCTTCTTCGGTCAGGTTTTATCCTAATCCTGCACATCAATTCTTATACATTGAAAATATTGAAAATTACAGTAGTCTGATTGTATATAATTCGAACGGGGTGAAGAAAATACATCGTTTTATTGATGATTCGTCTCTTGAGTTGCCTATAGAGTCATTGCCGGTTGGTTTGTATTTGGTAAATTTGGCCAACAATAAAAATGTACGCTCGTTCAGGTTTATAAAAGCTTAATCATACAATTATTAAAACTATTTAGAATGAAAAAAATGAAATTATTTGCAGCAAGTATGCTGTTGTTTTCAGCATGTATTGTTATGGCTCAAAGAGCCGAACATGATGTGACCAATGTTTGGGAACCGGTACCCGAAGTAATAACTCCAGGCGACGGAACAGCTCCCCCTTCCGATGCCATTGTGTTATTTGATGGTACATCACTCGATAGTTGGATTAGTGATAGCGGGAAAGCACCTGAATGGACTATAGACAATGGAGCAATGACCGTAAAGCCCGGAACCGGTGGAATTAGCACCAAACAAGGTTTTGGCGATGTGCAACTCCACATCGAATGGCGTGCTCCCGAAGTAGTAAAAGGAGATGGACAAGGACGTGGCAATAGCGGTGTTTTCCTTATGGGACTTTACGAAGTGCAGGTGCTTGATTGCTATGAGAACGAAACCTATCCAAACGGACAGGCGGCTTCAATCTACAAACAACACATCCCGCTTGTGAATGCATGTCGTGAACCCGGTCAGTGGCAAACTTACGACATAATTTTTACAGCGCCCCGTTTCAGCGAGAACGGAAGAGTAACACATCCGGCTCGTGTAACTGTAATTCATAACGGAGTACTTGTACAAAATAATGTGGAATTATGGGGAACAACTGAATTTATTGGTTTACCAACTTATAAGGCACACGATGATAAACTTCCTATAAGTTTGCAAGATCATGGCGACCTGGTAAGCTTCCGTAATATTTGGATAAGGGAATTGTAATTGCCCATATTCTTTTTTCAAGCAGCGATATAATGAAGAGGGATTGATCTTAAAAGAACATTCACTTTATTATATCGTTGTTTTTTTATTTTTGACCGAATAATGACTCAATGTTTAATAATGTCTTTTCGTTACTGGAAATAAATCAATGGTTGGTTCTCATTATCACAGCTGTATTTGTAGGAATGGGAAAAACCGGGGTTTATGGCTTAGGTACTTTAGCTGCACCAATTCTGGCCGTTGCTTTTGGAGGAAAAGTATCCGCAGGTTTGTTGTTGCCCATGCTTTCTATGGCCGATATTGTTGCCGTGTCGTGGTACAACCGACATGCTAGTTGGAAGCATTTGTGGAAACTTTTTCCATTTGCCGCAGCGGGTGTAGTAATTGCCATTTTCGTAGGTGAAGCAATTAACGACAATACTTTCAAAATAATTATGGCTGTTTTTATTTTGGGTGGAATACCTGTTATGATTTGGCGCGAATACAATAAAAACACCAAACCATTCAGGGGCAGCTGGTATTCGGGTAGTTTTTTTGGTATTGCCGGTGGTTTTAGTACTATGATTGGAAACGCCGCAGGCCCTTTAATGAACCTTTATTTTTTAGCCATGCAACTCCCCAAAAATGTACTGATAGGAACCGGGGCTTGGTTTTTTCTGCTTATCAACTTGTTTAAAATACCCTTTCATATTTTGGTGTGGAAAACAATAACTGTTGAGTCCATTACGCTAAACCTAATGATGTTGCCTTTTATTTTGATTGGAGCTATATCGGGTATTCTTATTGTACGAATAATACCGGAAAAACCTTTCAGATGGTTTATTATTGTAATGACAACGCTTGCTTCAATTCGTTTAATATTTAATGCATGACCCATATTCTTGTTGCACCCGATTCGTTTAAAGACTGCCTTTCTTCTTTCGAAGTGGCAAGGCTCATTTGTGAGCGGATAAACGAAACTCAACCCGGACTAAAAACAACTATGTTCCCAATGGCCGATGGGGGCGAAGGGACAATTGATTGTGTTCATTTTCATAAGGGAGGTGTTTGGAGAAAATTGACCGTGCACGACCCTTTGAACAGGAAAATTGAATCGAGCTACCTGATTGTTGATGAAGGAAAAACAGCCATAATCGAATTGGCTAAAGCTTCAGGCTTAGAACTCTTGGGTACTTCAGAACGAAATGCTTTAGCAACTAGTAGTTATGGAGCAGGCGAGTTGGTAAGGGACGCAGTAGAAATGGGTATCCGTAAAATAATACTTGCTTTGGGCGGCAGCGCTACCGTTGATGCCGGGACTGGTATTGCAGCTGCTTTGGGATTTCGGTTTTATAGCAAAAGTGGCACTTTAATTGCCCCGTGTGGAGCAAACCTTACCGAAATTCATGCAATTAATGCGGAGAACATCCATCCTATTTTGCATCAAGTAGAATTTGTTGTTGCTGCCGATGTTCAGAATACCCTGAATGGCCCTGCCGGGGCAGCCCGTGTTTTTGCGCCTCAGAAAGGAGCAGGTTCCGAAGGTGTGGCAGTACTTGAAAAAAGATTAATGCACATTTCGAAACTGCTTGAAAAAGCAACTTCGTTCAATCCCGATTTACATCCCGGAACAGGTGCAGCCGGAGGTGCGGCACTTTTTCTCATGGCATACGGAAATTGCAAAATCGAAAAAGGCTTTGATGTGATTGCCCGATTAACTGGTTTTTACAATGCCGTTTCGAAGGCCGATGTAATTATTTCGGGCGAAGGGAAAATCGATGTACAAACAGGCTACGGCAAAGTGCTTTCGTCCATTGCCGGTATTGTAAAAAGTGAGCACAAAGTGTTAATTGCTTTAGCCGGAACCATAAAGGGTGACCGAGCTGAAATAATAAAAAAATTCGGTTTACAACAGTTATTTGTACTTGACCGGTTTGCAACAAATAGAGACGATTCAATTAAAAACGCTGCAAAGTATTTGAAACTAATTAATTTTGAATTCTGATACTGATTCCTCATTTTTCGTATCTTTAAGCTGAAATGGTATTTGAAAATAATTTTTAATGAAACAATCAGCTTATTATGGTAAACATCAAATCACAAAACAGTCGCAGGGATTTTATCCGTCTGTCATCGCTTGGAATTGCCGGGGCAATGGTTTTGCCCGGTATAAAAACATTTGCCGCCAGGAATAATCCCATTGGTAAAAAAATGGGCATTGCCTTGGTTGGACTCGGCTGGTACAGTACCGATATACTGGCACCCGCCTTGCAGGAAACAGAAATTGCTTATTTGGCCGGAATTGTTACCGGAACGCCTTCAAAAGAAAAAATTTGGGCTGCAAAATACAACATCCCGGAAAAGAACATCTACAATTATGAAAATTTTGATGAGATTGCTGCCAATCCCGATATTGATATTGTATATGTGGTGCTTCCCAACTCCATGCACAAAGAATTTACCATACGTGCTGCCAATGCCGGTAAACATGTGATTTGCGAGAAGCCAATGGCCGTAAACGCGCAGGAATGTCGCGAAATGATTGACGCCTGTGAAAAAAACAATGTTGGCCTTTCAATTGGCTACCGCATGCAGTACGAACCTTTTACGCAAGAAATTATGCGCCTGGGGCAGGAAAAAGAATTTGGCGAAGTGCTGCACATTTCTTGTGGTGGAGCTTTCCGCAACAACAACCTGAGCCATTGGAAATGGGATAAAGTAATGGGCGGTGGTTCCATGATGGACATGGGCGTGTATCCCCTGCAGGCAGCCAGGTACTCTACCGGAATGGAACCGGTCAGTGTTACAGCGCAAACATTCAATACCCGCGAAGCCACCAAAGGCCTGGCCGATGAAGCCACTACTTTCCAGTTGCAATTTCCCAATGGGGCTGTGGCCAATTTAAGTACAGGCTTCCATGCAAACTACAATTTTCTTAAAGTAAGGGCCGAGCGCGGTTGGTTCGAACTTGAGCCTTTTTCCGGCTTCAGAAATATTAAAGGCCGCACCAGTAGTGGCGAACTAAGTTTCCCTGATGTAAACCAGCAGGCAACTCAAATGGACGAAGATGCCATCAGTTTTGCCAAAGGTGAACGGCCACGTGTGCCGGGCGAGGAAGGTTTAAAAGATATGATTGTGGTGGACGCTGTTTATGAGTCAATTAAAACCGGAAAAACAATCATGATTTAAGTTTTTATTGAACCGATATTATGAGAAAAAATAGAGGGAGCATTCTTTTTATTATAAGCATGCTCTTTTTTCTAAATGCAGAAGTTAATGCCAGTAATGTTATACAGGCTGAACCACATGAGCGTTTATTAAATGATTTTTGGACTGCCACCTGGATAAGCCATCCTACTGCCAGTACGGTTGATTTTGGCGTTTTTCATTTCAGAAAAGATTTTGAATTGGATAATGCTCCCAAAAGCTTTGTGATAAATGTATCGGCCGATAACCGTTACAAGCTTTTTGTAAACGGCAACGAAGTTTGTATGGGGCCGGCACGTGGCGATTTGGCGCATTGGTATTACGAAACCATCGATATTGCATCATTTCTCAAAGCCGGGGATAATGTTATCGCCTCGGTGGTATGGAACTTTGGTGTTTTAAGGCCATGGGCGCAATTTAGCCTTCAAGCTGCCTTTGTGCTTCAGGGCAATACCCCAAATGAAGAAATTGTAAATACCAATTCAAGCTGGAAAGTTGTTGAAAACAAATCGATAAAGCCAATATCAGATTTTTCACATTTACAGACCTTTATAGTGGTTGGGCCGGGTGAAGAAGTCGATGCTTCGCTTTATCCGTGGGCATGGGAAAAGAACGCTTTCGATGCATCGCACTGGAGCCATGCAAGGGAACTGGTGAATCCCAAACCCGGAGGGATAAGCACCGATATCGACTGGGTAATGACTCCGCGCAATATCCCATTGCTTGAAAGCAAAAAAGAGCGGCTTGCAAGAGTTCGGAGAATTGTTGGTATTAGCGGAGATGCTTCACAAATTATTGCAGCTAAGCCTGTTGAAATCTCTGCCCATTCAAAGGTCAGCATTTTAATCGATAACGATGTGCTTACAAAAGGTTATCCGGTGATTGATTTTTCCGGCGGAAAGGGGAGTGAAATACGAATAACGTATGCCGAAGCTCTTTTTTCCACCGGGGCGAATCGGCGAAAAGGCCACCGCGATGAAATTAATGGCATGGAAATTCAGGGTGTTTTCGATGTGATAAAACCCGATGGCGGTGAGCGTCGAAAATTTTCTCCTTTGTGGTATCGCACATACCGTTATTTACAACTCGATATCGAAACGACTGATGAAGCTCTGGTTCTAAGCGATGTTTATACAAAGTTTTCAGCCTACCCTTTTGCTGAAAATGCAGGTTTTGTGAGCAACGAACCTTTATTCGGGGAAATATGGGACGTAGGGTGGCGTACTGCCCGTTTGTGTGCCCACGAAACGTATTACGATTGTCCCTATTATGAGCAATTGCAGTACGTAGGCGATACCCGTATCCAGGCTTTGGTGTCGCTGTATGTTTCGGGCGACGACCGCTTAATGCGAAAAGCCATAGAGCAGTTCAATGCTTCGAGAATTTATGAGGGTATTACACATAGCCGCTATCCATCTTACAGTCCGCAATTCATCCCACCGTACTCGTTGGTGTGGATTAACATGGTACACGATTATTACATGCACCGTGCCGATGATGATTTCCTTTTTAAATTTCAACACGGCATTGAAAGCATTCTCAACTGGTATGAACAGTATGTTGATAAAGAAACAGGAATGTTGGGGGCTGTGCCTTACTGGAATTTTGTCGATTGGGCCGACGAGTGGCCTTGGAGCAACGAACATCGTATAGGGGGAGTTCCTTCGGGTGGAAGAACAGGCAATTCAGCAATACTGACCTTGCAGTTGGCTTATACATTAAAAGAGGCTGCTGGATTGATGGAGTTTTATGGCAACTCCGTTTTGTCAGAAAAATATTCGCATTGGGCGCAAGAGCTGAACCGGGCATGCTTCAAAAATACCTGGTGCAATAAACGCAATCTTTTTGCCGACACCCCTGAGAAAATTGAATTTAGTCAGCATGCCAATATTTTGGGTATTCTTTCAGGTGCAATATCAAACAATGAAGCAACTGCTGTAATGGATAAAATCCTTAATGACAAATCCCTGATTCAGTCCACCATGTATTTCAGGTTTTACCTGTTTTTGGCGATGCAGCAAACCGGGCACTTCAACTTATTTTCATCGCAATTGGGACAATGGACCGATATGCTCGATATTGGATTAACCACTTTTGCCGAAAAACCCGAACCAACCCGCAGCGATTGTCATGCCTGGAGTGCTTCGCCTTTGTACTTCTTCTTTTCAGGCATTGCAGGAATAAAACCCAATGAGCCCGGTTTTAAAACAGTACTTATTGAACCGAAACCCGGCACACTCGATTTTTTCAATGCCGAAGTGCCTCACCCCGTCGGTAAAATTTTGGTCAGTGCCGAAGGCTTACATTCGAAGCGCTCAATTTTCAAGGTTGATTTGCCTCAAAATATTAATGGTGTACTAAAATGGAAATCGAAAAATTATGACTTGTTGCCGGGAGTAAACGAAGTTATAATTACAAATTAAATATTTAGTATTGCAACAATTTAAAATATACAACTTATGAAAACATTTAAATTATTTATTTTACTACTATTTTTAAGCGTATTATTCAATGTATTAAAGGCACAAGAAGTTAACTTTGTGTCTGACGAAGTACTTATTGAGCTATATCGAGGTGCACGCGTTGCCGATGTTGTGGATGGATTGGCATCGGTAGGTTATAGTGGTATTGGGGTTATGGACCCCGAAATATCGCCATTATGGCGCGATGTTAAAACAATGGAACATCGTTTTGCCGGTATAGCACTCACCGTAAGATACGGGCCAACTAATCGGCCAATGTTTCCGCCGGCCGATATAAGTGAGCCTGAAAACTACGAGGTTTATCGTCAGTGGCGCGGAATGTGGTACAATGAAATTTCTCCCGAGCCTTTTCGTGAGCTCATCAAACCGGGTTCAGTAATTGTTATGGATAATAAGGATGATAATGATACAGGATCGACCGGTTCAAAAAATATTATGGATTGGAAAAATCGCGGAGCAGTAGGCTTGGTAACAGCCGGTGGAATTCGCGATATTGATGAAATAATTTTACAACGCAATCCTGTTTATACAAATTACTACAAGCGTGGTCGTGGCGAACGCATTGGTCGTAATGAAATAATCGATATGCAAAGGCCTTTAGTTGTTGGTGGTGTTCTCATACATCCGGGCGATATTGTTGTGGCCGATTCCGACGGTGTTGTTGTGGTACCTCGCAGGGTAGCGGTTCGGGTTGGTCAAATTGCATACATCGAATTAGTCGATGATATTCAAGGCCGAAGAGAATTATATGAAGAGTTAGAAATGGAATTTGACGAAACTGTTGAAGAGCGCGAAGAACCTTCTGTTTTCTTCCAAAAGTTAGGTTTACCTGAATTCAATGCTCATTAAAATTTATTTACAGTAGGGTTTTCGTGAACAAAAACACCCAAAAAGTCTTTTATTGTCAGTTTTGTTTATATAATGCATTTTCAAATTATCAATAATTGAAGGCTTGTGCCATTAACTCCTGTTCTTTTAGAGATATTCCAATATGTTTTGCATGCATTTTCCACTGGCTGACAACAGATTTAACCTCTTTGAGGATAGAATCCATTTCTGGTTTTGTTAGTTGAAAATATTCACCTACACTTTTTGCCAGATCAAAATCAAGAGCATTGCTGTACACATCAATATTTAAATGTATGGTATTTACCGGAAACCTTATTAATATGCGATTCAGCCATTTCAATTCGTGCTTTAAAAGCCAATTGATAAGCAAGAAATTCCCATGCTGCTTTGTCGAATGTATCACCTTTTCCTTATTAAGCTAAGATCCTGTAATTTCCTGCCAAAACTATCGTCTGCAGTAAGTTTCAGAAAATTATCCTGCAAGCCTAATACTCTCAATGTATTAAAATATGCTGCCATTGAAACACTGCCTTTGCCTTTTTCAATCTGGTACAATTTACTTCGATCAATACCGGCACGTTCACTAACCTGTATGGTAGTAAGTTTTCTGCGTTTTCTGGCCAGCTTTATATTTTCACCTACCTATTCCAAAATTTTCCGGTATTTAGGAAACAGTACTTTCTTTTTAGAATTCATGCTTCAATGTTGATTATTATCAACAAATATTGACATAATGTGGTAAATAAACAACAAATATTGGCTTCTTTAATCCCTGCTGCCGTGCAATTGCATAGCCTGTAACGTAGTGAATGAGGATAACTGCGACCAACTATGCCGTAGGCATAACATGTGGGTAGAAATTGGCCACCCAGCCATTCCCTTTGCGCCGTAGGTGCAAAATTTGTCCGTGTTATTATCCCGTCC
>SKHV01000158.1 GCA_007116765.1 Prolixibacteraceae bacterium
CCACCCACCGCGACGAGTTTGAATTCCGTAACCGGGAAGACGGCCTCATTGAAAAAAGAGTGGTGCGTAAACGGCCCGGTACGGTAGCCATTGCGGCATCTATTCAGCATAAATACAATATTCCGGTAGTTCCGCACATTTTATGCGGCGGCTTTACCCGCAGCGAAACCGAGCATGTGCTAATCGACCTTCATTTTCTTGGTATCGAAAACGTTTTGGCCTTACGTGGCGATGGTTTAAAAACCGACCCCATATTCCGTCCCGAAGCCGATGGGAACAGTAACGCCACCGAACTGGTGAAGCAAATCCGTAACCTGGGCAAGGGCAAGTACCTCGATCCGGATTTAAAAAACAACGCACCACTCGACTTTTCTATTGGTGTGGCCGGTTACCCCGAGAAGCATTTCGAAGCACCCAATCTCGATACCGACATGCGCTATCTCAAGCAAAAAGTTGAAGCCGGTGCCGATTACATTGTAACCCAAATGTTTTTCGACAACAATAAGTATTATCAATTTGTTGAAAAATGCCGTGCTGCCGGAATTACAGTACCGATTATACCCGGGCTGAAACCCATTGCGGTAAAAAACCAGCTCACCGTACTTCCAAAAATATTCAGCATCGATTTACCCGAAGAATTTGCAAGCGAGCTGGCAAAATGCAAGAATAACGACGAGGCCAAACAAGTGGGTACCGAATGGACAATACAACAGGCAAAAGACCTTGTAGCGAAAGGAGTACCAAGTTTACACATGTACACCTACGGCATTACCGACAACGTGAAAGATATTATGAAAGCTGTTTTTTAAAAGGTTTTCTTAATATAGCCTCATCAAAGCAACTAAACCATGGCCATACACAAGGTCAGTTTTCATTTCAATAGCAACATTGAAGGCAAACGTCACAATTAGTTGCAACAATCAATTACCGATACTCCTTTAAATACAGCTTGAATTGTATACTCATAAAACAAACAAGCCCGGCAACCGTACACATTCAAATATTATGTATATTTGAAGACTAAGTCGTTATAACGAAAAAAACAAATAGACCCATAAAACACTAAAGAACAAACAAATAAACCAAAAACGACATTAACACCGCAACTTTCAGGATAAAAAACCTCATGGGTACAGCATAACAAAATTGAAAATATAAAGTGGGTAAAAGATACGTATATATTCAAGTTGTGGGTAATGCTTAGAGAGCCGTACGTTTTCAATTATAAGCTGATTTAAATACAGAGATTAAAAGATTATCTTTGTGTAAATTGATAAGAAATGGAATTTAAAATTCTGAAAGATAAATTACTGGATGATTTCACCAAAGCTGTAAGAGAATCACCTTTGGATAAAATTGATAAAATCAAAAAACTGGAGATGCCAGTTGATTATTTTCAATTCTATAAGTCAGTTTCATCAGTTTATTCCTCAAAGATTGAGGGAGAGGATATTGACTTTGATAGTTATTTCAAACACAAATTCTTAAAAGTAAAATTTAAACCTGACTATACTCGTAAAGCAGATGATTTATTTTCTGCATATGATTTCATTGACAATAATAGATTGTCTCTTGAGAATGTTCAAAAAACACATTCCATTTTGAGTAAAAATTTATTACCCAAAAGTCAACAAGGATTGATACGCAATAATCCAATGTTTGTTATCAATAGTGATGATAAAATTGAGTTTGTTGCGGCAATTCCAGAGATAGTTAAATCGGAGCTTGATAGATTATTTCATGACATTGACTTGTTACTCCATACAGATTTAAATCCTTTTGAGATATTCTTCTATGCTTCATTATTACATCTTGTTTTTGTGAAAATCCATCCATTTCAAGATGGAAATGGACGAACCGCAAGATTGATTGAGAAATGGTTTCTGATTGAGAAAATTGGACAAAAGGCGACTTCAGTTCAATTGGAAAAGAATTATTACAAAAGACTAACGGATTATTATTCAAATATCAGAAAGATTGGACTTGAATACGAGGATTTGGACTATTCAAAATGCCTCGATTTTTTATTAATGACAGTTAAAGGGATTGATGACCAAACTTAAAAGGCACATACCCACAACGGCGTATATAATTAAGTGCGGCTTCGGTGCTGATAATCAGGGTTTACAGCCCGCATCGGCCTCGGTGCTTTTCGACAGGAAAGCAACCCGCAATCCGCCCCTAATCATATACGCGGAACGTTGTGGGCAATAATATAAAAAGACAATCAAACTAAATAAATAATTAAAGAAATTTACTTACATAAGGTCCATCATTTGAAAATCCAAGCTTTCTATAATATTCCCTAACACCAACACCTGAAATAACAAGCAGTTTATCTCTACCATTATTTTTACAAATCTCTTCTGCTTTTTGCATTAATTTTTTACCCCATCCTTTATGTTGACCAGTTACTTCTGCATAACTTTCTTTTACTTGACCAACATTAAGTGCTGAGCCATATACATGAAGTTCACGAATTATTGCAGATTTTTCTGTAAACTCAGAGCGCAACACTTCTTTAATAAAACGCAAGCGACAAAATCCTATTAAAATATCATTAGCAACATCTTCTGCTTGTATAAAAAATTCAGTCTGGTCAA
>SKHV01000345.1 GCA_007116765.1 Prolixibacteraceae bacterium
CCAATTCCCCACACTGCTCTTCAACGGAATGATTAATCCAATACTAAACTTCGCGGTAAAAGGCGCAATTTGGTATCAAGGTGAATCAAATGCCAATGCAATTTCACAGGCGAAACGTTACGAGAAACAAATGAGAATGCTCATTGCCGACTGGCGTAAGCAGTGGAATAATCCCAATCTTTCGTTCTACATGGTGCAACTGGCTAACTTCAAAGCCGAAACACCTACTCCGCAAAACGAAGTGTGGCCATATTTACGCGAAGCACAAGCTGAAGTTGCCACTGATTCCGGAGTTGAAATGGCATGTATTATCGACATTGGCGATGCCGACGACATTCACCCACGCAACAAAACCGATGTAGGTTACAGGCTAGCACTAAATGCACTCAAACTCGACTACGAAAAAGAAGTAGTTTATAACGGACCTCGATTTGCCGAATCAAAAATAGAAGGCAACATAGCTACAATCCGATTCGAAACACAAGGTTCAGCTTTGAAATCAAACAACAAATACGGATACGTAAATGGTTTTGCGGTAGCAGGCTCCGATAAAGTATTTCACTATGCAAAAGCATCGTTGAAAAGCAAGCACGAAATTGAGATTGAATCAAGTGAAGTTGAAAAAATTGAAGCGGTAAGGTTTTTATGGTCCGACAATCCGGGCGAAGTTAATCTTTACAACTCTCACTATTTACCTGCCGAGCCATTCCGAACCGACAATTGGTAACCAAACCTAAATTTGCATAATTGAAAGGATTGCCTGATTTTTTTCGGCAATCCTTTTTTTGCTAAAACACAACATGAAAAGCCACAAGTATAAACCAATAATTGACAAAAAAGCACATCATTCTAGCTATAATAGAAGTATAAAAAAATCAAAATATACATAATATTGTATTCACTTTGATTATACATAAAAAATGAGCAATTTTATGAACGATATATCTAACTATAAACAATTCAAAATTTCATTAAAATGAACAGACTTCAATTTTTAGTAATCATTCTTATGGCATCTTTTCTCACAGCCAATGCACGACCGTCAACATTTCACTTAAATTCGATAGGCTACTTGCCCGAACAGGCAAAAGTTGCAAGTATTTCTGAAGAGTTTAAAACCTTTGAGATTATTAATGCCAAAACCGGCAAAACCGTTTTCAATGGTAAAGCCGAAGGCCCCTTTTCTCAAGACGAATTAGACATTAAAGTGTGGAAAGCCGATTTTTCAGGCGTAAACAAAAAAGGCGACTTCCAGATAAAACTCGACAACGGCAAAACATCACATGCCTTCAAAATTGCCGACGATGTGTACAATCTAGCATTCGAAACCGCCTTTCGCGCATTCTACCTTTGGCGTTGCGGCATGGAAGTAAAAGGTGAATTCAACGGAAACACCTATCACAGCGAAGCCTGCCATCTCGAAGATGGACACCTGGACTATCTGGGTCAAGAAGGAGTACAAAAAGACGGCACAGGCGGTTGGCACGATGCCGGCGATCACGGAAAATACACTGTGAATGCTTCAATTACGGTAGGCGTAATGTTCTACGCATGGGATCATTTCAACAACAAGCTGAAAGATTTCGACTTTGGCTTACCCGAAACTGCTCCCGGATTTCCGCAGTATTTAAAAGAATTAAAGTGGGAAACCGACTGGTTGCTTAAAATGCAATACCCCGACGGTTCGGGTCGCGTATCGCATAAACTCACACGCACCAACTTCTCGGGAATGATTATGCCGGCCGACGACCATGAAAAGCGTTATTTCACCGAGTGGAGCTCGGCTGCTACTGCAGGCTTTGTGGGAATGATGGCACAAGCTGCACGCGTTTTTGAATCTTACGATGCCGAATATGCTAAAAAATGCCTCGACGCAGCCAAAGTTAGCTATAATTTCCTGGCCGAGAACCCCGAGCACAAACGCTTTGTACAAGGCGACTTCCAAACCGGCGGCTACCAGTCGAACGATGCCGACGACCGCCTGTGGGCCGCTGCCGAAATGTGGGAAACAACCGGCGAAAAAAGGTACTTAAATGATTTCGAAACCCGACTAAAAGCAATGGATACTAAAGTAGATGAGAACTGGGACTGGGGCAATGTGCGCAACCAAGGCAGCTACACCTACCTCATGTCGGAACGTGAAGGCCGTGATCCAAAACTTCTCGAACAAGTGAAAAAAGCAGCTATTGAAGTTGCCGATATAATTGTTGAAAAAGCAGAAAAGGATATTTTCGGCCGCCCAATGGGCGATCGTTACTACTGGGGTTGCAACGGCACAGTGGCTCGTCAGGTAGTAAATCTACAAATTGCAAATAAAATTCAGCCCAACGAAAAATACCTGGCTACAGCACTCGATGCAATCAGCCACCTTTTCGGACGTAACTATTTTGCACGTTCGTATGTAACAGGCTTGGGATTTGAAGCACCAATGCATCCGCACGACAGGCGCTCAAGTGCCGATGGCATTAAAGAACCATGGCCGGGATATATTGTGGGCGGTGGAACACAATCAATGAACTGGGTTGACGAAGAACCCAGCTATTCCACTAACGAAGTAGCCATAAACTGGCAAGGGGCTTTAGTTTATGCTCTTGCAG
>SKHV01000032.1 GCA_007116765.1 Prolixibacteraceae bacterium
GGCTGGCAAGGCAGGATGACACTAGGCCGGTGCGTAATGCATGGGATCCTTCGTCGCTGCGCTTCCCTCAGGATGACACGCTCCGATGTTACGGGATGACATGCGGTCGTTGTTTTGCTGCGTGTCATCCTGAGGAGGAACGACGAAGGATCTGTTGTAATAAGGTAGTGTGCTTTATTCATGGGATCCTTCACTGCGTTCAGGATGACACGGTGGTAGTGCGTTGTTGCATGAGATCCTTCCCCGAAAAAATCGGGGCAAGCTGTCGCTGCGCTTCCCTCAGGATGACACGCTCTGAACGAAGTGTCATTCTGAATGGAGTTTACGGAATGAAGAATCTGTTGAAGTAAAGCAGTACAGAATGTTTAATCATGGTTCTACGGGGCAACAAGACTTAGCAAATACTCCCCATACTGATTCTTGCTTAGGGGTTCGGCAAGGGAACGGAGTTGGTCGTTGTTGATCCAGCCATTGCGCCACACGATTTCTTCGGGGCAGGCGATTTTGAGGCCCTGGCGGGTTTCGACGGTCTCGATGAAGTTGGCGGCCTGGAGCAGGGAGCTGTGGGTGCCGGTATCGAGCCAGGCAAAGCCGCGCCCCATGTTGGATAGTTTGAGCTGACCACGGTTGAGGTATTCTTGGTTTACGGTGGTGATTTCCAGTTCGCCGCGTGCCGATGGCTTTACGTTTTTGGCAATATCGACCACGCTGTTGGGGTAAAAATACAGTCCTACCACGGCATAGTTGCTTTTTGGTTGGGCGGGTTTTTCTTCAATGCTTACCACATTTTGCTGTTCATCATACTCGCCCATAGCGGGTCGGACGGGTTACCGATTAAGGCAGCACGGGGGTAGGAACGGGTTTCGATGATCATGGTTTAGGTTTGTTATGATTGTTATATTGAGAGCAGCGAAGAACCTTTATTTTTTATTAAAATAATTGATATACCATTCGGCAAAAGCTTTTAAGCCTTGGCTTAGTGTTGTTTGCGGACGGTAATCGAATTCGTTTTCCAAATTGGACACATCGCAGTAGGTGTTCAGTACATCGCCCGGTTGCATTGGGAGGAACTCCTTGATGGCTTTTTTGCCCAGGGCTTCTTCCATTGTTTCAATGTAATCCATTAGCCTCACAGGATCGGAATTGCCTATATTGTAGATACGGTATGGGGCCGACGATGTAGCCGGATCGGGATGGTTTGAATCCCAAGTAGCTGGTGTGGCCGGTTTATTGATTACCCGCACTACTCCTTCAATGATATCGGCTATGTAGGTAAAATCCCTGCCCATGTTACCGTGGTTAAATACCTTGATAGGGCGGTCGTTCATGATGGCATCGGCAAACAGCATGGGCGACATATCGGGACGCCCCCAAGGACCATATACCGTAAAAAAACGCAGCCCTGTAGTGGGCAGGTTATACAACTTGCTGTAAACGTGCGCCATTAGCTCGTTGGCTTTTTTTGTGGCGGCGTAAAACGACACCGGATGGTTTACACTGTGGTGCGTTGAAAAAGGCATTTTGCTGTTTAGGCCGTAAACACTGCTCGAACTGGCGTAAACCAGGTGTTTGATTTGGTGCAGGCGGCTTTGCTCCAATATATTGGTGAACCCAACCACGTTGCTGTTTACATAGGCCATGGGGTTTTCGATTGAATACCGCACACCTGCCTGTGCCGCCAGGTTGCAGACCACATCAAAACGGTGGTTTGAAAAAAGCTGGCTCATAGCTTCGGTATCTTCCAGCTTAAGCTGTACAAATACGAAATTCCTGTGCCGCCCGCTGCTAAGGGGTTGACCGTAGGAAATACGCTCCTGCTCAATGCCCAACTGCGCCAGCCTGTCATATTTCAGGTTAACATCGTAATAATCGTTTATGTTGTCCGTGCCAACAACGTTCCAGCCCTCCAAAAGCAAACGCTCGGTGAGCCAGTAGCCGATAAACCCGGCTGCGCCGGTAACGAGTATGTTTTTCATAAACTTGGTGTGAGAAATGTGGTTTACATGTACAAAAAGTCGCAGCCAGGATAATATCCAATAACCAATAACCAATTTAAAATTGTATTACATCTGCTTGCCCTCCTAAAACGGGTAAACCGGCAGGCAGGAATTCATGGTTTGAGAGATGCGCGGATAGCATCCACGATAGTCATCGGAGCCGCACTAGTGGGGAAAAACAGACTTATTAAATCACTTCAAAATGCCTTTTAACCCTAACATATTTTTTAGACTGATTTGTTTCCGTTTTTCTTTCTGTCTTTTTGTTTTCTTCATCAAGGAAAGAGACGACAGATCCTTCCGGAATTTTATCGATAATACCCGGATGCTCAATGATTTGTTCAACAAAATCAAAAGCTACTGCCATATCCCGTTGAATTTGTTCCTTATTTGTCATTTTTTAATTTTTTTAATGTATTGTTCTTTATACCACTCCCACTTATCTTCCAAATCTTGTCTTGCAAAAATAAATGCATATTTTAAATCCGGTGTTTCTATCACTTTCTTTTCTTTGTCTCCATTTGGGTGCAATAAATCTCTGTGAAAAAATCCATGTGCACAATCATATCTAACAATTGCAGCCCATTTCCCA
>SKHV01000274.1 GCA_007116765.1 Prolixibacteraceae bacterium
CTTTTGCTGCTCCTGCAAATGTGCCTACTGTTATGGCTATGTAGTAAGGAAGCCAGCCGGTTAAAAATAAACTTAATACGACCACTACCAATGTAGCAATCACATACCCGGCGCTTAGGTGTAAAAGCCTGTCTGAGCGTGTTAGTTGCTTGATCAGTGTTTTCATATCTCCATGTTTTCATATATCAAGTAACATATACCTGCAAAAATCATAACTCCTGTCAGTATATAAAATGTAAGCATATCATTTATGGTTTATTTTATTCCTTATATTGCTCAATATTAATAACTTAGTCCTTCGTATATCTTTTACAAAATCGCTACTGGAAATTAAGCTATAAGTATCATCATGAATTAGTTTACTTTCTTTGTTTATCAAATCAAGCAACATGTTTTTTTCAACACTATTAAGTTTATTTTGCATGAGTGTTTAAAGTTTTATACAAATATACATTAATAAGTATTGCTTCAAATTTATTTTTTTGTCATTCTGTCAAGTGCCTGTTGTGGCAATTTATTACCCATAACGACGTCATTTTTTAGCTTGACCAGCTTGCCTGTTTCGGGATCGTACAGCCTGTCTCCTTTTTTGTACTCCTTGCCTTTTTCAGGTCTTGGAAACAGTTTTGGAACATCGGCTGCCACATCATCGGGCAGGTGTTTTGAAACCATCAAAATGGCTTCTCTCATTTTTTTTGCTTCTTGTTTATTCATCGCCTAAAATTATTTTAAGTGCCTCGTCTGCGGTTATTTCTTCATTATCCTCGACCTCATCGTATGTTGCAATCTGCTGCCAAATTCCATCTGGGACGCCGGCATTTATCAAGGTTTCTTCTGCCAGGTTTTTGATGTTGACGTATTGGTAGTTAAAAGTTCTGCGAGAAGGCTGGTCTTCTTCGTGAATAGTCTGCTCAGAAAAACCATAACGGATCTGCCAGGGATTGCCCGCATGTTTAAGCATGATTGTTTCAAAATCGGGAAGTTGTTCCTTTGGTGTGTATGGATCGCGATTTCCTATTGTTTGCATGTTGACTATTTATTAGGTAAAAGTGTAGTACTTATTGATTTTTTTGATTACAGTTACGAATGGGATATTGTTTTCATATTTTTGGCATTGCCCTGCCAATACCTCTGAACCGGTAAATATAACCTTAGGGTTGTCATTTTCGCCAAACTTGATTTGGATAGTTACGTATTTTCCGGCCTTGTTTTCAGAAAATTTACTTTGGCTTATTTTGAAGGAGCACACGATAACCTCCTTATTGATTACATCGTCGATACGCATTTTGTCACCTTCAAGGGGTGACTTTTCTTCTGAAAAATCGGCAAATCGTTTCATGCGGCGTAGGGTTTATCTTTAAAATACTTTTGGCGAAGCCGGAAGCTGTCAGCGTGAATAAGCCAACCATAATAGCTTGCCATACTGCGTTCTTTATGAAGTTTGCGTTTCATGGAGGTTATAATCGACTTACGAACAAGTGTATATCCGGGAAAGAAGCGGTAGCCAAGAAAGTCAATACCGCGTTTTTCGATAAGGAATATCTGATAGTTTCCCTTTATGGAAAGTTTTAGCTCATCATAAAGGTATTTTCGGATCATGTATAACCATGATCGTAGCGTTTCTTTGTTAGATGAAAGAAAAATCATATCGTCGCAATATCGATAGTAGTATTTACACTTTAAGGTTTCTTTTACAAAGCGATCAAACCCGGCTGTATAAATATTGCCAAACCATTGTGAGATTAAGTTTCCGATTGGCACGCCCGGCGCTGATCGGATGATCTCTTCTATCAACGCAAGTGTTCTGCGATCTTTGATTTTTCTTTTGATCTGCGACAGAAGTATATCGTGATTAATTGATGGGTAATATTTGTTGATGTCGATTTTAAGGCAATACCTGGTATCCTCTTTTTTTAACAATGACTTTTTAATGTGAGACACTGCCAGGTGCACCCCTCTGCCCGGTATGGTTGAGTAGGTTTGGTCTATAAACATACTCATGAATATCGGTTCCAGCACCCTGACAACTGCATGGTGAACAATTCGATCGGGATAGAATGGAAGCCTGGATATCAATCTTATTTTGCGTGAACATTTTCTTTTGAATACGTGGTACTTGCTGTTATTGAAGCTTCCGGATTCAAGAAGCTCATGAAGTTGGTATACCAGGGCAAGTGGCGATTGCATTGCCCTGCGTACCTCTCTGTAATGGCCTTTGCCTCTGGATGCATTATAAAGGGCCTCGGCCAGGTTGGCAGTGCTGGTTATTTTTGCCCATAAATCTTTTTCTCTTTTCATAATAATTTTCGGCTTGTACCGAACCCGAACGTTCGACAGTGCTACTAATACAGGTTTTGTTTTTTTATGTTTTGGCAAGGGCCAGGGTATACGAACCGGGCAATATATTTTACGTACAAGCATAGCTGGGCCCCGATATTCGCATTGCGATTAGCCGCGGAATTGTTGAAGTTCAGGTAGAAAGGACCGGAATTCGCGCTATTGTTCAAGTTACCACCCACATGAGCAGCGCGCCAACAACACACGTTGGTTCGTATACCAAATGTTATATATGTTAAAAAAAAAAAA
>SKHV01000402.1 GCA_007116765.1 Prolixibacteraceae bacterium
CTTCAGAAGTGATGAGCTCACCATCCGATATTTATACCTCACTACGATGGACTGCCATTGTAAGTGGAATATTGCCTAAGATTGAAATTGCAACATCAACCGGAGTACACGATGGGGCTGGTGTAGTGAAACAATTGCTGGCCGGAGCTCAGGCGGTTCAGATATGTTCTACTTTGTATGTCAATAAATTTGATGTGGTAAAAGAAATGATTGATTTTCTTTGCGATTTCATGAGCGAATGGCGCTTTGAATCAATTGACGAATTTCGCGGCCGCATGAACTATAAAAACGTAAAGTCGCCCGCAATGTACGAGCGCACACAGTTTTTGAAATATTATTCGAGCCGCAAGTAATTTAAAATTAGGTATATGAAAGTTTTATTTATTGGTGGAAGCGGAATAATAAGTTCTGCTTGTACAAATTTAGCAGTTGAGCAAGGGCTTGAGCTTTACCATTTAAATCGAGGTAATTCATCGCAAATAAGACCGGTACCTGAAGGAGTGATTCAACTTACTGCCGATGTTCGAAATGCAAAACAAGCTTCCGACGCAGTAGCCGATTTACATTTTGATGCAGTTGTCGACTGGATTTCGTTTGTGCCCGAACATATTGAAAACAACCTGAAGTTTTTACAAAATAGAGCTGATCAGTATGTGTTTATTAGTTCAGCTTCTGCCTATCAAACTCCTCCGGCTAATTTGCCCGTTTGCGAAGATACACCGCTTAATAATCCATACTGGCAATACTCCAGAGATAAAATCGATTGCGAGAATTTTTTGAAACTGAATGCAGGCGATTATGGTTTGAAATACACCGTGGTGAGGCCATCGCATACCTACGATAAAACCTTGCTTCCGTTCGACGAAGGCTATACTGTGGTGCACCGCATGCTAAAGGGTGAACCTGTTGTAGTGACTGGCGATGGCACTTCAATATGGACTTTAACAAATCATCGCGATTTTGCAGTGGGCTTAAACGGTTTGCTGGGTAATGAAAAAGCTTTCAACGATACTTTTCATATTACCTCGGACGAGTGGCTCACCTGGAATCAAATATATACAATGGTTGGTAATGCTTTTGGTGTTGAGCCTAAATTGGTGCACGTACCTGCCGATGTAATTGCACGCTTTTTCCCTGAATTTGGTGCCGGACTACTTGGCGACAAAATCCACAGTATGATTTTCGATAACTCAAAAATTAAAGAGGTTGTTCCGGCTTTTAATTGTAGAATACCATTTTGCGAGGGAGTTAAAGAAATTGCACAGTGGTATAAAAGCAGCAAGGCAAATACCTCGGTGGACGTTGAAATGGATGAAGGGTTTGACCAAATTATTGAACTAATTGAAAGAATGAAACCTGATATTGAGGTTTAAAAAATAAATATGAAGAACAATATTTTTAAAATATCTGCGATAATTGTTGCCGCGCTAATGTATTCGTGCAGCGAGTCAAGCACTTCATTTTATACATTCAGGGTAGACGACTTTAATCGACCTGGAAACGACTCTATAATGGCTTTAGTTGAAACAAGCGGTTCGCCTATTCACTTAAAAGGAGAAGTTGAATTGGAAGAAGGATTGTGCCATGTTGTGCTAATCAATTCAAATTCCGATACCGTTTACAACAGAGTGTTTAATACCGTTGGACGCGTAAAGGTGAACGAAGAATTTGACAGGTTAATAGGCTATTGGAAGTTTTATTACTGGCTTGAAAGTTTCGAAGGTTCTTCGCCTGCTGGAAGTATTGATTTAACTTTGTCGTACACCGACTAATTCATTTTTTGTAGAAAACAATTAATTAATGAATCAAAACACCGATTATTGGGATAAATTCGATGAATTGCTTTTTAACGACGGTTTTAAAATTGCCGATACTTTTTTGTGTGCAGGGTTTACTGTTGAAAATATATTCGCAGCTCAAAAAGTGCTTTACAGTAGTATCGACAAATTGATTGAAAGTTTTTTGACTCGTACCGAAACCGAAGGACAGCCTTCGGAATGCAAAAAAGGGTGTGCATATTGTTGTCATCAAACGGTCCTGGCTGCACCTTACGAGTTACTTTATATGGCGTCATTTTTAAAACGAAAATACAATGAAAATGCACTCGAATCAGTCAGAAAAAAACTTCATGAAAAAAGTGTGCTAAGCTCGGGGCTTAAACTCGATAAGTTACTAAAGTATAAAAAACCTTGTCCGCTTTTACATTCCACCTATAACTTTTGTACTGCTTATCAGGCTCGCCCAATGGCATGCCGTATTTACCTATCGGCAAGTGTCGAAAGTTGCAAAAATGATTTAAAAACACCAGCCGACGATAAGGTTTTCCCCCAACTATTTGACATGCCTCTGCGTGCCGGAAGAATGATGAACGAGGGATTTCAGTCAAGAATTAGAAAAGGGCGAATCAGCAATTTGCAAGTTTTCGAAAATACGATTGAAACCGGCTTATTGGCTGCATTAGATAACAGTGCACCCGACAAATGGTTAAAAGGTGGTGCTGTTTTTAGAAAAATTGCTTAACTTTTACGTATTATTAAAGAACCCCGGTTAAAACTGTTAAAACACAAAATTAGCCCAGCACCGGACACAAATTACATGAATCACTATTGTATAGTTGCTGTGCAATTGTCAATATTTCCGATAGGGAAATACAATTTTCACTTGTAGTTATGAAAAGCATATTCTTAAGATGATAAAATTCGAAAAATATACATTGGCTAATGGACTTCGGGTAATTGCACACGTGGATAGAACTACTCCCATGGCAGCAATTAATGTTGCCTACGATGTGGGTGCACGCGACGAAGATCCACAAAAAACCGGCTTTGCACACTTGTTTGAACACTTAATGTTTGGAGGCTCAATAAACATTCCCGATTACGACACCCCCTTGCAAAAAGCCGGAGGCGACAACAATGCTTTTACCACAAACGATCTTACAAATTATTACATTACTATTCCGGCTCAAAACATCGAAACTGCATATTGGCTCGAATCCGACCGAATGCTCGAACTCGCCTTTAGCGAACGTAGCCTCGAAGTGCAAAGGAATGTAGTAATTGAAGAGTTTAAACAACGTTACCTCAACCAGCCTTACGGCGATGTTTACCCTCTTGTGAAAGAACTTGCATACAAAGTACATCCTTACTGCTGGCCTACCATTGGGCGCGATATTTCACACATTGAACAAGCCACACTGTCCGATGTGAAAGACTTTTTTTATAAGCACTATGCACCAAACAATGCCGTGCTAACTGTGTGTGGAAATATTGATATTGAAAAAGTATTTAAGCTGGCTGAAAAATGGTTTGGCGAAATACCAAAACGTGATGTGCCTGTTCGAAATATTCCCGCAGAACCTAGGCAGAATACCTTTCGCCAAAAAAGTGTTCTGCGCGATGTGCCTTTCGACGGGATTTATTTCTCGTTTCATATGGCTCACAAATTGAGCCCCGATTATTACGCAGCCGATTTGATCTCCGACATACTATCGAACGGACAATCGTCGCGCATGTACCGTGAACTTGTAATTGACAAAGGCATGTTTGGTGAGCTCGATGCATATATTTCAGGAGATGTAGATCCCGGTTTGTTCTCAGTTTCTGGAAAGCTCATTGATTCAACTTCTATTGATACAGCCGAAAAATTGATTTGGGATGAATTGCAAAAAATGGTTGAAAGCAAAATTGAAAATAGTGAGTTGCAAAAAGTTATCAATAAAGTAGAAGCAAACTTGGTTTTTTCTGAAATAAACTACTTAAACAAGGCTATGGCACTTGCCTCATTCGAATTGCTTGGTGATGCATCACTAATAAATAGACAAAAAGAATTCTACCGCCAGATAAGTGCTTCTAATTTAAAAAATGTAGCTGAAGATTTATTCAGGAAAGAAAATTGTTCAATTTTATATTACCACAAAAAGAAGGCATGATAGATAGGAAAAAAATACCGTCTCACACATCAATATCGAACATAAGCTACATTTTACCCGAAAAGTGGAAGCTTTCAAACGGATTAAAAGTTTGGGGGCTGAACGCCGGAAGTCAGGAACTTGTTAAAATTGAATTTGTTTTTAATGCCGGTACATGGTATCAGCCTACAAATTTAATTGCCGGTTTCAGTAATTTATTCATGAATCAGGGCACAAAAAAATATACTGCGCAGCAAATTGCTCAGGTTTTCGACTTTTGCGGGGCATATCTTCAGCTTTCGGCCGACCAGCAATTTGGTACAGTTACTATTCTCACGCTAAACAAGTACTTAGAAACCATACTCGAAGTTACTGCCGATGTAATTAAAAACCCTGTTTTTCCCGAAAAGGAAATAAAAACACAAATAGCCAAAAAGAAGCAGCAGTTTATTATCGAAAATAAAAAGCCAAAAACTCTTGCCCAAAAAAGGTTTTCTCAAGTGTTGTTTGGCGATAAGCATCCTTATGCTAATACAAATAACCTAAGCGACTATGAGTTGCTGACCAGAGAGCAATTTGTCGATTTTCATAAAATGCATTACAACCCAAAGAATTGCTTTGTAATTATATCGGGTTTATATAACGGGCAATTAAAGGAATTGATGGAAAAGCATTTCGGACAAGGGTTTAATCCTCCTGTGAATAAATTGATAAATAGAACACATGTGATAGAAAGTGAAGTTGAAAAACAACATTTTATCGAGAAGAGCGATTCCATGCAGTCGTCAATCAGGCTAGGACGTTTGTTCCCTAATCGCAATCATGCCGACTTTTTTGGCTTGAATGTGTTGAGTACTATACTGGGTGGGTATTTTGGCTCACGCTTAATGGCCAATATTCGAGAGGATAAAGGTTATACTTACGGCATTGGTGCCGGGGTGTTTGCGATGCTCAATAGTACTTACTTTTTAATTATGACAGATGTGGGAACCAAGGTTTGTGATAATGCAGTTGAGCAAATTTTCTTCGAAATTGAGCGCTTACAAAAGGAGCTGGTAACTGAAGATGAATTGAGCATAGTAAGAAGTTATTTGCTTGGAGAAACTTTACGTAGTTTCGATGGTATATTTGCCATGTCGAATAGTTTAAGGACATTGGTAGAGTGGGGGCTCGACTACGACCATTACGATGAGTTTGTAAACACTATTCGATCAATTTCACCCGAAGAAATTCAAGAGTTGGCTCAAAAGTATCTCAATGCATCAGACCTGTATCAGATCATTGCAGGCTCAAAAAACAGCTAGTCTGAATTCAATAAAGGTAAATAGAATGTGAATGAAGAGCCTTTGCCAAGCTTGCTTTTCACTTCAATTTTACCTTTGTGCAGATCAATTACTTTTTTCACAATTGCTAAGCCCAAACCGGTGCTTTTTTCACCGCTGGTCGATTTTGTTGACGTTGTACTAAATTCCTTGAATAAGTTTTGTAATTCGTTTTCAGCAATACCTTGTCCCTTATCTTTTACATCGGTTTTTAGGTATTTCCCTTTTTTGCTGACTGAAACAATTATTTCTGAATTCCTATCTGAAAATTTTATTGCATTGCTGAGTAAATTGTTTAATACCTGATTAATTCTTACCGAATCAATTAAAATGCTGCAATTCTTCTCTTCAGAATAATAATTGATGTTGATGTTTTTGTTTCTGGCAAATATCATGTTGCTTTCAATAGTTGAATGAATCAGTTTACAGTAATTTTGAGGCTGCATTTTCAATTCAATTTTCCCTGATTTTATGGCCGATATATCCAATAGGCTGTTTAATAATTCTATGGAGTAGTTGGTGCTGTCTTTTATTATTTTTATATAATCAATTATTTCGTCTTTAGTATAGTTCTTACTATTTTCGAAAATCAATTCAGCAAACGAAAATGCAGTACCAATAGGGTTTCTTAAGTCGTGTGCCGCAGTTCCTAAAAGAATATTCTGGTTGTTGTTGAGCTCGTGAAGTTTTTTATTAGTGATTTCGAGCATCTTTTTTTCTTTAATCAATTGCCGCTGTAAATTACTGTTCTCGCTTATAAGTTTCGAAAGGAAAATGTTTTGTTTCGATATTGCAAAAGCATCTATTTCTCCACTTATCAGAATTTCTCCTTCTTTTTGGTAAACTCTTGCATTAATTGATGTATTTATGCCTGAATAACTGCCAATTGTTATAATTCCGTTATATGTTTCATCTTTTGACAAAGTAAAAAGCTTATCGATTGCCGGATTTAGAATGCTTTCAGACGGAATGCCCTGTAGTAATGTTTTAATGCCATTATTGGCAAATACCAATTCATGGTTTTTATTGAATATGGCTATGCATAGTACTTTGCTGTTTATTGCATTTTCCTGTAATTCTTCTTCCCACTTTTTAAACATGTAAGCCTAATTTGATAAATGTTTTGAATCGGATTCCGATAATTTTTCATCCGATAAGCTTGTAAAGGTAGGAATATTCAATTGCATCCAGTTATAGAGCGGCATAATTTGATTTGCCGATTCATCCGAAAGGTGTTTGCTTATTATTTCGCGCCAGGTATTGAGTTGAGCTGCCCAATAACTGCTGTGGAATTTACGGCTGCGGTAAGCCCTAAAAACCCATAGGATAGTTTCACACAATACTTCAGGATTGAAATTCTTCAATATTGAAGCTATAAAGTAAGCATGGTTGTTATGGTTGTCCTTCATCATTTCAATGTTGTTTTGCCCAACCATTTCCATGATGTCGGCACGTTGAAGCATAGTTTCATTTATATTGGTAACCATTACTGCAATTTTGCTCTCATATTCTTGAGCTGTTTTTGAAGATACTTTCGGAATAATTGATGCCGAATCAACTAATTGTTTATAATCCATAACATTATTTATTAAGTGATAGTATGTACTTTTCCAGTGAACTTATATTATTAAGAAGGATTACATGATTGTACTTCTCAAGAATTTCAATTCCACCATGCAAAAAGGATTGTCCGCCTACAATTATGGTAATTCCGGGCAATGTTTCACGAATTTTATTGATCATTGCTTCCAAATTATTGATGTGGGAGTATATACTCAGCGAAAGTGCAATAAGGTGTGGTTCATTGTCCTGTGTAAATTTAATAAATTCATTCATAGGAATGTTGGATCCTAAAAAGAATGTGTCCCAGCCGTGCATTTCAAATACGTCGGCAATCATTTTTATGCCAACCTGGTGGTATTCATTTTCGATACAACCCAATACAACCCTTCGTTCCGTTCGGTTTTCGGCAATTATATTCTCGTATAGTTCGTTCATTACCGACTCTGAAATTGACGTGGCTAAATGCTCGGCAGCAACTGTAATGATGTTGTATTCCCACATTTCGCCAACCTTATAAAGCGAAGGTTTAATTATGCATTCGTATAGGAATTTTATGTCCTCGTGTGTCGATCCATATTTTTTCGCTATTTCTGATGCTTTTTTCCGGTTGCCTTTTAAAAGTGCTTCCTGATATACATCTTTGTCTTGCAAATGTTCCTCTTCATTCATTTCATTATACTTTGAACAGCAATTTAAGACTTTTAATTGATGAATGATAAGTTTGAAGATAAAAATAAAGGTGATGTTGAATATTAAATTTTAAACAAAAAAGAGGCTGAAAAACAGCCTCTTTAGTTTAAATTAGTATTTAGGGTTTATCCATTCTTCAAACGGATGGTATAAACTTTCGGAAGCCCAGCGTATGCCTCTTTTCTGGATTTCTAATGCTTCGGGTACTTCAAAGTCGGTAACAACGTGACCTAACGATGAATAGAAAATACGACCTTTTCCATAATATTTTTTCCATACAACCGGCATGGTGCATCCATCAATCCAGTCGGCATGTTCGCCACTAAACTCTGTGGTAGCCATAACCTTTACATTGGGATCTACGTGCATGTAATATTGTTCTGAGTGCATGGCAAAGTCTTCGAGTCCTTTGGTTACCGGGTCATTGTGGTCGGTAATATTGACCTCATAGTCGATTACCCCACCGGGGTGCGAAACCCACTGGCCGCCAACCATAAACTGGTATTCTACATTGTCGCGGAACGAGTCGCCAATGCCTCCATGCCAGCCGGCAATACCAACGCCACGTTTAATAGCATTGAGTAATCCTTCTTCTTGCTCCTTGCTTATTTTTCCCATAGTCCAAATTTGAACTATCAGGTCAATCGATTCCATAATTTCTTCATTGGTATAAACACCAAGCGAGTCGGAAACAATGACCTCGGCACCTTCGGAGCGCATCCATGGTACAAACAGGTCACGGGTTGGCTCAGGGTCATGCCCTTCCCATCCACCATGAACAAACAGTACTTTTTTCCCTTCCAATGTGGGTTCAGGTGCTTGTTCTCCAGGACTTTTGTCGGCGGGTGCACATTGTGCTATCAGTAATAAAAATGCAATAGCAGGAATTATTCTGAATAAAATGTTTCTCTTGTTTCTTAAAATATGCATGTTTTCAATTTTGATAATCATTAATCAATTATAATTTATAGCCATTTCTGTATTCACGATGCAGGAATTTATCTGCAGCAGGGTCGTTTACAAATTTTTGGTTTGTAGGATCCCAGTCCAATGGCCTATCAAGCGATGTGGCAATATTTCCTAAAATACCTAGCGAGCCCGAACGATGTCCAGCTTCAACCGGTGCAATGGGGTCTTTGCGAGTCTTCATCGATTCGATAAAATCGACCATGTGCGGAGTGCCAGTTTCGTATGCCACATCTGCATCAAGGTCAACAGCTTCGGGCATAAGCGATGGATCCGAAGCAGTATAGTTTCCACGTATTACTTCAATCCATCCGTTTTCGCCATGATACTTCACGCCAAAACCTCTGTCTTCAGTAAATGGTTCATTAGCTACAATTACTCCGTTTTCATATACAAACGATATGTAATCCTGTCCTTCGAATCCTGCAGGTATTACTTTTACAGGGCCACCGTTGTCCATGCCTAAAGCCCATTGTGCCTGATCGAAGTTGTGTGCTCCCCAGTCGCAAAGGAAACCTCCTCCAATGCCCTGGTAGTAACGCCATTCTGCCCAATATGTTTCATTTTTAGCGGGGTCAAGGCTGATAGGTGGATTTAATCTGGAATTGTAATGTATGTATGGGTTTGGTCCCAACCATTTGTCCCAGTCTAAATCAGCAGGTACGGTTTCTTCGGCAAGTGTGTACGGAGAAGGAGGTGGGCCTACATGGGCGCTAATGCGGGTAAGCTTTCCAAGCATTCCTTCTTGTACCATCTTTCTTGCATGTTGGAAATTATTATCAGAGCGCTGTTGGCTTCCCACTCCAAGTACTCGGTTGTTTTGCCTTACTGCTTCACAAATTTTTATTCCCTCGTGAATGGTTGCTGTTACCGGTTTTTCTAAATAAATGTCTTTTCCTGCTTTGCATGCATCAATAGTTTGTATGGCATGCCAATGGTCGGGAGTAGATATTACTACCGCATCAATGTCCTCTCGGGCTAGTAAATCCTGATAGTTGAGGTAGGATTTTACTTCAACGGTTTGATTTTTGTTTTCGTGAATTTTTTTCACGTTTTGTTCAAATCGTTGACGTTTTATTCCATACACATCGGCACCGGCTACAATTTTTACGTTAGGTATTTGCTGAAAACCTTCGGTGAGAAAAACTGACTGACGGCCTAAGCCAATTATGCCAATTCTAATAGTGTCGTTTGCACTGGTTTTACATGATTTTAGCAAAGGGAGAATCGATAAGCCGGCTACCCCGGCCATAGTTGTAGTAATGAACTTTTTTCTACTGAATGTTGTCATTGGTATGGTTATTTGAATTTATAATTTTTGAAAAATACTGAATTTAATTCTACCTTACAACTTTTTTGGGAGATATGCTAAATGTAATTTATTAGAAAAATGTACAAATTTAAAGAGAAA